>DJFR01000198.1 GCA_002432545.1 Flammeovirgaceae bacterium UBA5867
AATGCCGGTCTTGATTTCTCGTTGTTCAACTCGAGGATAGAGGGTAGCCTCGATGTGTACTATAACACAACCAAAGACTTGTTGCTGCCATCGGCTATACCGCCTAATACAGGTTTTCCTACGCAGTGGGATAATATAGGAAGCACATCGAACCGCGGTGTTGAATTAGGATTGAATAGCTATATCATTGAAGGAAATGATTTCACATTGTCTGCTAACTTTAATATAGGTATAAATCGTGCCCGTATAGAAGAGCTGGATGGCACCAACGAGCGTTTTTTTCAGTCCAATTGGGCCAGCACGGATCTTAACAACATCAATGACTTTTACTTCCGCGTGGGAGGACGTGTAGGTGATATCTACGGATATGAAACAGCCGGCATGTACACGGTAGATGACTTTGAAAGCTATGATGAGAACGGTGAAAAGTATGTATTGAAAGGTGGTGTGCCTAACTCCGGTTCTGTTGTTGGCTTTTCAAATATTCGTCCGGGTTATCTCAAACTTGTAGATCAGGTAACTGTAGATACTGATGGTGATGGCAAAGCTGATGCGGCTGATGGCATTATCAATGCGGATGATCGTAAAGTGATTGGTAACACGTTACCTAAATTTCAAGGTGGCTTCGGTATAAATGCAACCTATAAAGGATTCGATCTTTCTCTGTTTTTCAATTATCAGTATGGTAATGATGTATATAATACCGGTAAGATCCAGTACAATCAGTTCAGACGTGTTACCTATGGTAACATGCTCAATACGATGAATTCGGATAATCGCTTTACCTATATTGATGTGGATGGAACTTATACTGGTACACCCGGTGAGGTGGTAACAAATTTAGGACAGCTTGCCGAAATGAATGCAGGTAAAACAATGTGGTCGCACAGCAGCTATGGTATAGCAGGTGCAGTAATTCATTCATGGGCAGTTGAAGATGGTTCATTCATTCGACTAAATAACCTGTCCATCGGATATTCGTTGCCACGTACGCTTATATCCAAAGCAGGTATGTCGCGTTTCCGGATATACTTCACCGGTAATAACCTGCACATCTGGACGAAGTACTCAGGGTATGATCCGGAAGTAAGTACTTCACGGAGTTCTGAGTATGCAGCTCTTACTCCAGGCGTGGATTACTCGTCATTTCCAAGAAGTCGCTCCTATACCGTAGGTGTTGATATCACTTTCTAAGTATTGATCATTATCACAGGAATATGAAAATCAAAAATATTTTAATGGTTGCAACGGTACTGATACTGGCCGCTTGCAACGATTTTCTGGAACCCGATTCACTTTCAACGTTCGATACGGAATATGTATACTCGAATGTAGATGATGCCAGAAAAGGAGTGAATGCCATCTACTCATATTTTGGTCAGGATGCATTTCGCTCGCGCTTGTCCAACAACATGGCCGGTAACACCGATATAGAACATCAAAGTGGATGGGGCAACAGTGGCGACCGTTACCAGATATGGGATCTCAACGCGCTGCCGAGTAACAAAGATCTCGAGATTGTGTGGACCTTTGCGTATCGGGCAATACGCGATGCCAATATATCAATCGAAGGAATTCTGAAAAGCAGTGCGCTTAATTCTTCTGACCCAGCCACTTCCAAAACGATGCGCCACTTGCTGGGTGAGGCCTATACCATGCGCGCATACTGGTATAGCATGCTGATCTTTTACTTCGGTGATGTACCTTTCATAATAGAAGCACCAAAGGCAGGAAACGATTTTTATCTTCCAAAAGAAGATCGCAATGTAATTCTCGCACAGGTTATTCAGGATATGATCGATGCAGAAGCAGATATGCTTTGGGCGGATCAGACTCCCTATGGTATAGAACAGGTAAATCGAGAGTATACATTGGGAATGATTGCACGCCTTGCCTTGCAACGGGGTGGCTGGTATCTGAAGCCAGACCTCAGTATGGCACGCGAAGGTGATTACCTGGAATACTATCAAATCGCGAAAGATTATAGCAAAAAACTTATCGAGCTGAAAGACCGCCCGTTGCCGACCGACTATCGTCAGGTATTTATGAATGAATGTAAATTCATCTCTCCGGTTAATAGCGATATACTCTTTGAAGTGCCCTTCGCTATTGGAAACGGTGATGTCGGGTGGAATATAGGTATAACCGTACAGGGCGGAACCACGGCATTGCATGACTATGGCTCCGGTAACAATTACATGGCTATACCACCAACCTACTATTTCTCATTTGATACTACTGATATTCGCAGAGATGTAACCTGCGCGTTGTATAAAGTAAATACCAGTTTCGAAGAAGAGTTTATAGGTGTAGGTACATCGGCGAATGCTACCAATATAGCTCAAGGTAAATGGAGCCGGCACTTTCTTCCGTCACCTCCTGGTAAATCAACTGCAAAAGGCACCGGTATAAATTGGCCGATGCTACGCTATGCAGATGTATTGCTGATGTATGCGGAAGCTGAGAACGAACTCAATGGTCCGACCAGCGAAGCACAGGGGGCACTTCGCAGAGTACGACAACGCGCATTCCCCGAAAACTTTTGGTCAACCAAGGTAGACGAGTATATTAATACAGTATCTGCCGGTAAGGAGGCATTCTTCAACGCCCTTGTTAATGAACGTGCCTGGGAATTCGGAGGAGAGATGATTCGGAAATATGAGCTTATCCGCTGGGGCAATTACTCTCAGAAAATGACGGAGACGGTAGAGGGATTAAAGAAACTAGCCGATGACGCGTACAACGGTACGGGTATACTGCCAGACTATATATATTGGAAGCGCAATACCAATGGTAAATTTACGGTGTTGAATCCTAACCGGAAACTGATCGCAGCTCCGGATGAAACCTGGACGCGTAGTTCTTTTCTGCTGGATCTGCATGATAATACACTTACGTATGACGAATGGATTACACGTGATTGGGCGCAATATACCAACGGTACGGTGCGCTATATTTTCCCGATTCCTACAGTAGGTATTGATAACAGCAAAGGTGTTCTGAAGAATGACGGTTATGGTTTTGGTGGCGGTTAGTCGTCTGCGATAACAATTCCAAAATATTTTGGTCACTAAAAGTTTGAGATATGATAACCAAGAAACTTAATATATTTTCTATACTATTTTCGGTAGCCGCCAGCTCGGCATTTTTCTGGGCATGCGATGATGAAGACGTCTATCCGGAAACACGGCTGTTCCGCCCGGTACTCACGGAAGATTTACGTGCAGAGGGCAACACAATCATTGTGAACATGGGGAGCATGAAACGAGCAGTATCTTATACATTGGAAATAAGTCGCGACACGTTCAAGACTATTGACTATACGCTTCAATCCGATACAAGTTATATAGTACTCAATGATGAGTCGCTGAACAATGATCCGCTGTTCTGGAATACATTATATCAGATACGTGCAACCGCGCATGCAGAGAAAGCAGAGTTTGACAGTAAAGTGTCGGAGCTTGGAAGTGTGCGTACGGACCGTTTCCCTACCATTTTAAATTTACCCGAGAGCTACGATGTTACAGATATAGCAGCACGGGTTACGTGGACCGTTGCTGGTGCAAAAGTAACAACGATCAAGCTCTTCGCTGCTGCAGACTTAAAGCTGACAACACCGTTAGCCGAGATCGTGGTGTCGGATGAAGATCAGAATGATGGAGAAGCATTTATTACCGGACTAACGCCAGCGACAGGTTATCAGGTTGCCATCTATAGTGATGAAACACTGCGTGGTTGGACTGATTATAAAACGTTTGTACAGGATATAGATCCTGCAGCAGCCGGAGTAATCGATATTCGCGAGAATACAGATCCACAGGCGGTGGCCAACGCGGTGGCAGGTGCTGCTGATGGTTCTGTCATTCTGGTGAAACGCGGGGTCTCATACGACCTTCCGACAACAGCGTTGAACAAATCCATTACCATTCGTGCAGCATATGGTTTTGGTGAGCAGAAGGCACGCCTGTATACAACTACCAACTGGAATATAGCTGGTGGATCAACGATCGACCACGTTCGCTTTATAGGTTTGGAATTACGTGGTGATGACTATGGCGGAGACTATATATTCAATCCTTCTTCCAATGATATATCTGTAAATGAGGTTGTCTTTGAAGATTGTGAGATTGGTACGCTGCGCGGTATTATGCGTATTCGAGGTACCAATGTAGTGGTAAACAATTTCACAATTGTAAATTCCATTGTGGATAGCCTTGGAAGCTATGGTATATTCACTACCGATACTGATCCCAATGCATCAAATCCGACAGCCCGTGTTAACAATATCGTGCTGCGAAACAGTACCTTCAATAAACTACAGGCCGGTATAACATCGCGGAATAACTCGCAGTCTATCGTAATAGATGGCTGTACATTTGCAAACCTGGTGCAGGCCGGTAGCAGTAACTATATATTCCGGTATAGAGGTGGCAATGGTAATAACGATGTTACCAATGGAATATCCATTCGTAATTCAATCTTTGGGCATGGCTGGGATGAAGCCGGAACCAAAGTGTATTCAATTCGTGGCAAGGAAGGATTGCCGAATACTTCCGTGGAACTTGTAAATAACTATAGCACATCTGATTTTTCATTCATTGCTACATACGAGATCGCAGGCTTTTCAGTTGGTAATTATGCTAACGGACAAGATGCGTTGTGGACTAATGCAGCGAATAATAATTTCAATTTTAAAGACAACGGTTTTGCGGGTAGATTCGATACGGGGGATCCGCGCTGGAGAGTTAAACTATAGCAGCTCATGAGAGTATATAATAAGTAACTACAAGGTGTGACCTTTATGGTCACACCCTTTCCTAAAAAATAAAATGTATATATATACTTTCTTTCGTGCAGTCCGGTTGTTGATACTGGTGGCTGCGAGTGTCGTATTTATATGTTGCACCGGAGCGGATGCTGATCCGGAAGACAATACCGATACCGAACCCGACAAACCAACGCAGGTTGTAGAGGATGCGTACGCTTTTCCGGGAGCCGAAGGCTTCGGACGCAACGCTACGGGTGGACGCGGAGGCAAAGTTTTGTTTGTTACCAACCTGAATGATGCCGGTGAAGGGAGCCTGCGTGCTGCTATACAAACCAGTGGCGCACGCTATATCCTGTTTAAAGTTTCCGGAACGATCGCGTTGAAATCAAACCTCAGCATTGCCAATGGGGATGTTACTATAGCTGGACAAACGGCTCCGGGCGATGGTATATGTATAAAGAATTACCCGGTAAATATTAGTGCAGATAATGTCATTATCCGCTATATACGGTTTCGCATGGGCGATGAAGCCAAACAGGAAGCCGATGCCATTGGCAGTCGCTTTCATAAGAACATCATCATTGACCATTGCTCTATGAGTTGGTCAACAGACGAATGTGTCTCCTTGTATGCCAATGAAAATACAACCGTGCAGTGGAGTATCATTTCAGAGAGCCTGCGTAATTCTGTGCATGATAAAGGCGCACACGGCTATGGTGGAATATGGGGCGGTAAATATGCATCGTTCCATCATAATCTTGTAGCACATCATGATAGTCGCAATCCGCGACTCGGTGAAGAAGCTGGTAAAGCATTTGCATTGACCGACTTGGTTGATCTTCGTAACAACGTAATTTATAACTGGGGCAATAACAGTTGCTATGGTGGCGAAGCAATGAACGTCAATATCGTGAATTGTTACTATAAACCCGGACCGGCCACAGTAAAGAAGGAGCGTATCATCTCTATCGATAAGAATAAAAACGAAGGTACCGAAGTATATAACATTTGGGGCAAGTTTTATATTGATGGCAACTATGTAGAAGGAAGCACGCGTGCTACTGCAGACAATTGGACCTACGGAGTATATAACCAGTTTCACAGTAGTTATGGCACAGTATCTGATGCGGATAAGGCTGCTATGAAAAAAACTGAGCCGCATCCTATTGATAACAACGTAACTACGCATACCGCTACCGTTGCGTACGATCGCGTACTTGATTATGGTGGAGCATCCTTAAAACGTGATGCCATTGATTTGCGCGTAATCGACAATGTGCGCAAGGGAGAATTCTCATTCCCCGGTTCGAATGGAAGTACCAACGGTATCATCGATACACAAAGTGATGTAGGTGGATGGCCGTTACTGAACTCAGCATCGGTACCGGTAAATACAGCCGGTGATGGTATACCGGATGAATGGAAAATTGTTCATAAACTCGATCCTGCCAAAGCACAGGCAAACGGTCGCGATCTGAGCACGGCTTATGATAATATAGAAGTATATATAAATGATCTCGTTCGGACGATCACCGAATCGCAGAACAAATAGACAAGAAGAAGATGAAGTATTGGATAAGTATATTTTTTGCTTTAGTAATTGTAGTGGCATTTGGACAGGAGCAACCACTTGCATTTCCGGGTGCAGAAGGATTTGGTAAATATACCACTGGTGGCCGCGGAGGAAAGGTATATATCGTTACCAACCTGAATGACAGTGGTGCCGGAAGTTTGCGCGAAGCCATTAGTCATAAAGAAGCTCGCACGATCGTGTTTGCTATATCCGGCACCATCGCGTTGGAGGCACCGCTGTTTATTAATAATGGAAATTTAACTATTGCCGGTCAGTCTGCCCCGGGTGAAGGTATATGTCTCAAAAACTATCCTGTTACAATACAAGCTGATAACGTTATTGTGCGATACCTCCGTTTCAGACTGGGCGATGAAAAAGGACAAGAGGCCGATGCTGTTGGAGGTACCAAAGGAAAAAGCAATATTATCATTGATCATTGTTCCATGAGCTGGGCTACCGATGAATGTGCATCATTCTATCGCAATAAGAATTTTACAATGCAATGGTGTATTGTGTCTGAGAGTCTCAATCATTCTATACATCAGAAAGGTGATCATGGGTTCGGTGGTATATGGGGTGGCGAAAAAGCAACGTTCCATCATAATCTTATAGCGAATCATACCAGTCGAATGCCTCGCTTCAGCGGATCATCCACAACACCCAACTCACCGGATGAGCTTGTTGACTTTCGTAACAACGTGATCTATAACTGGCGAACCAACAATACATATGGTGGTGAAAAAGGCCGCTATAACGTAGTAAATAATTACTATAAACCAGGCCCTGCTACTTCGCCCAAGAAAATGTGGATGGTTGATCCTTCTTCACCATACGGTCAGTTTTATATACAGGGAAATTGCCTCGAAGGAAATGCACAGGTATCAAAGGATAACTGGAATGGAGGCATGCGGTATAAACAGGCAGACTCTGCGCGCGTTCAACAACCTTTTGCTGTTGAGACAATCGAACTCCAATCTGCTGAAGACGCCTTTGCACAGGTGTTGAAAAATGCCGGGGCCAGTTATCGCAGGGATATAGTGGACAAGCGTATTGTCGAGGAAGCGAAGACCGGCAAATCTGCCAGCGGGAAAGAGCAGAATGGAATTATCGATTCACAAAAAGATATAGGCGGATGGCCGGTATTGAAATCAGAACCTGCATCAACCGATAAAGATGCCGATGGTATACCAGATGACTGGGAAGCAAAACATAAACTCGATCCTGCCAACGGAGTGGATGGAGCAAGCTATACGTTGTCGAAGTCCTACACCAACCTCGAAGTATATTTAAATGAACTGGTAAAGCAGTGAAAACTGCTTTTTTTAAAGACGGTCTGTGCAATCGATTGCTCATACTGATGAATAAGAAACAAAACTATATATACCCTTAAAAGATTGAAGCATGGAAGAAATGAAGACTGGAAAAAACGAATGAGACTATGAGGAGTATGTGAGGAATGAAACGTGTGAACATCCATGTACCGAAGGCGTCATGAGAACCCACATAAAAATAATCGTTATGAAAAACAAATTAGTTATCCTCATCCTGATGTTGATGGCAAGTCAAGGATTTGCACAGTCAACGCTTTATGTAGCACCTGGCGGTTCTGCCAGTAATGCCGGTACAATAAGTTCTCCTACAACCCTAGAGAAAGCGATCACAACCATTGCCGCGGGTGGAACGATCTATATGCGCGGTGGCACTTATAATTACTCGGCTTCTTTAATTATACAACGTGGTAATGATGGAAGCTCGGGCTCAACCAAAAAGATATTCGCCTATAACAGTGAGGTGCCGGTGTTGAATTTCTCCGGACAAGGTGTAGGCACTTCCAACCGCGGCATCGTACTCGATGCACTGTATTGGCATATAAAGGGTCTCATCATCGAGAAGGCTGGCGATAACGGTATGCTGTTGTCTGGTAATAACAATACTATTGAGAGCTGCATCTTTCGTGGTAACAACGATAGTGGATTACAGCTCAGCCGCTATAATACTTCCTATACCAGCATCAGTCAGTGGCCTGCTAACAATCTTATTCTGAATTGTGAAGCATATGATAACAAGGACCCGGACAATGAGGATGCCGATGGGTTCGCTGCGAAGCTTACCAGTGGTACCGGCAATATTTTCAGAAACTGTGTATCGCATCATAACATAGACGATGGCTGGGATTTATATACTAAACCGGATACAGGTCCTATAGGAGCTATCTTGCTGGAAAACTGTATAGCGCATAGCAACGGTACACTTACTACCGGTGGTACATCGGGCAATGGTGATAAGAACGGATTTAAACTGGGTGGTGAAGATATATCTGTCAATCACATGGTGCGCAGATGTATAGCATTTAACAATGGTAAACATGGTTTTACCTATAATCGAAATCTCGGCACAATTGAAATGACCAACAACACCGGGTATAATAATGCAGAACGTAATTTTAATTTTGATGGAGGTACTTCTACTTTTAAAAACAACCTTTCCTATTTTTCAAGCTCACATACCAATGATCGCATTGTCGGCACACAATCCGGAACAACCAATGCGTTCTGGACAAACAATGCATCGGCAAACTTCTCAGTAAGCAGTGCAGACTTTGTAAGTCTCACCCCCGGAGCTAACGCAAGTCCTACTGCCAATGGTTTTCTGAATCTTGCCTCGGGCAGCGACTTGATCAACGCCGGTGCAACTTCTACCGGTATAACTTACAACGGTTCTGCTCCGGATATAGGGGCGATCGAATCAGGCACAACCACTACGCCAACATCGTATAGCCTTACCGTTAACGTCAGTCCTTCTGCTGGTGGCAGTGTTTCAAAAAGTCCAAACAATACAACGTATACTGCGGGCACCGTAGTAACACTCACCGCTACGCCAGCGAGTGGCTATACCTTTAGTGGCTGGAGCGGTGGTGCGAGTGGTACATCGGCATCCACTACCGTTACCATGAATGCAAATCAAACCGTAACGGCAACTTTCACAACATCTACCGGTACACCGGAGATCGTGTTAAGTTCAACCGCTGGTAATGCACAGGTTGCCTTGAGCTGGACGGTAAGCAACATTACACTGACAGGTCAGGAAGTATATCGTGATACCGATTCTGATCCGGCAGGTCGTACACGCATTGCAACGGTATCTGCCAGCACGAGAAGTTATACGGATGCTACTCCGGTAAATGGAACAGCATATTACTACTGGATCAAAGGTATAACCAGCACCACATCCTATAATTCAAATGCAGCGCAGGCAACGCCACAAGGCAGCAGCGGTACAGCAACCATACGCCTGGAAGAAGCTGAGACACCAACCTCCGGATATTGCAGTGCAGACGGATCGCGACAAAGCAGTTACAGCGGTGCCAGTAATGGATACTATATTAACCTTTCGAATTCAGCGGCAAAAGGTATAAACTGGAATGTAAGTATACCTGCTGCCGGATCGTATACACTTACATGGCGCTACGCCAATGCAGGTTCAAGCAGTGCTACAACCGGACGGCTACTGGTAAATGGTTCCGTTGCTTCGTCTAGTGTACCGTTCCCGAAAACCAGCGCCTGGACAACCTGGACAACAACTACGGCAACGGTAAGCCTACCGGCCGGAACCAGTACAATTCGTATGGAGACAAGTGTAGCGGCAGAGTTCGCAAATATAGATTGGATGGAAGTAACCGGAAACAGTCCGGCACCAGCATCGTGTAGTTCAAGTGCAAGACTCGCTGTTGATGAAGATGAAGTATTCAAGGGTATTGATTTTAAAGCGTATCCTAATCCGTCCAACGGCAGGGTAACTGTACGTTTTGAACTTGAACAGTCGGCTCCCGTTAGCGTGGTGGTGTATAATTCACTTGGACAAGCAGAAGTTACATCGCCCGAAAAAGTATATGAAGCCGGAACACACGAGATGAATGTAGCGGTAGGCACCGGAAGAGGAACCTATATTATGGCATTAAAGCGAGGACACCTGACAACCCGGAAACGGATTGTAGTAGAATAGTATAAATTGAAAGTAAAAAATGAAGGTACAGGATGCAAGAGTGGGTAGAATCCTATACCTTCATTTTTACTTTGAAACAGAAACAGTAAATGGAAATGAAGCAGATTTTTCGTGTATTTTTTTTAGGAGTTTGTATTTTGGTTTTTAACAACACGCAGGCACAACAGACCGATGGAAAGAACTATATATCCAACGTGTGGGTGTCTGATCTGGGGAATGGATCGTACAAGAATCCCGTGCTTAATGCAGATTATTCCGATCCGGATGCATGCCGTGTTGGCGAGGATTTTTACCTGGTGGCTTCAAGTTTCGATGCTATACCGGGATTGCCGATTCTGCATTCAAAAGATCTTGTTAACTGGACAATCATCGGTCACGCGCTGAAACGTCAGCCTCCATTTGAACATTTCGAAAAGACACAACATGGCAATGGTGTATGGGCTCCTGCCATTCGTTATCACAATAATGAATTTTATATATACTATCCCGACCCTGATTTTGGTATATATATGACTAAAGCGAAGCAGGCTGCCGGCCCGTGGAGCGAGCCGGTAATGGTAGAAGCTGGTAAGGGATTGATCGATCCATGTCCCTTCTGGGATGAAGACGGCAAAGTATACCTGGCGTATGCATACGCGGGAAGTCGTGCCGGTATAAAAAGTATTATCGCGATAAAGCGGTTGAATGAAGAAGGTTCTGCCACCATCGATGAAGGTAAACTGGTATATGATGGACATGCTACGGACCCGACCATTGAAGGACCAAAGCTCTACAAGCGAAACGGTTACTACTATATATTTGCTCCGGCAGGTGGTGTTTCCACGGGATGGCAGCTTGTGCTGCGCTCAAAGAGTATATATGGGCCGTATGAACGCAAGGTTGTGATGGATCAGGGTTCAACAACGATAAACGGTCCACATCAAGGTGCGTGGGTTGATACACCGAACGGTGAACACTGGTTTTTACATTTTCAGGACAAAGGTGCTTACGGTCGTGTAGTGCATTTACAGCCCATGAAATGGATCAACGACTGGCCTGTGATCGGTGTTGATAAAGATGGCGATGGTAATGGTGAACCAGTGCTTACCTATAAGAAGCCCAACGTTGGCAAGGTATATCCAGTAGTAACGCCTTTGGACAGTGATGAATTTAACGATGCTATACCTGGTCGCCAATGGCAGTGGCAGGCTAATCCGAAAGCAACGTGGTCATTTATGAATGTAATCCATGGAGCGTTGCGTTTGTATTCTGACAAGATTCCTGAAGAAGCAAAGAATTACTGGGATGTTCCGAATATACTTCTTCAGAAGTTTCCGGCTGATGAGTTTATGGTGACAACGAAATTTACCTTTACACCCAACGAGAAATTGCAAAGTGAAAAGACAGGGCTTATTGTTATGGGACAAAGCTATGCCTCACTCGCGCTAAAACATTCAAAGGAAGGCATACACCTGGTATATACAACTTGTAAAGATGCGGCTAAAGGAAATGCGGAGACTGAAAAGATATTGACCAAAGTAAGTAATGCAACGATCTATGCCCGCGTTACCGTTCGTAAAGGTGCTCTATGTAAATTTAGCTATAGCACCGATGGCAAACGGTTTGAGACCGTGAATGAAGATTTTCAGGCTGAGGCAGGCCGGTGGATTGGGGCAAAGGTTGGGCTCTTCTGTACGCGTACTACACAGATCAACGATTCAGGATTTTCAGATTTTGATTGGTTTCGCTTTGAACCTGCACAATAAAAATTATAGCTGTATGCAACAAGTAAAGTATCAGCTAACTGGTGTTGTTGTAATGATGTTGCTGTTGTACAGCACCGCTAAAGTTTTCGGGCAGACGGTATACAAGGACAAGTATACCGTGGCACAAGACGGAAGCGGAGATTATAAAACACTGCAGGAGGCTATAAACGCCTGCAAGGTATTTCCCGATGGCCGGATCACGATTTACCTCAAGCCCGGTATATATCACGAAAAGATAGAGGTATACTCCTGGACGAACAAGATTTCATTGCTGGGGGAAGATGCTGCCACTACGATTATCACATTCGATGATTATTCGGGAAAGGGACCTCATAATACATTTACTTCGTACACGGTAAAAGTTATGGGCGATGATTTCTATGCCGAAAATATAACGTTTGAAAATGTAGCGGGACCTGTAGGACAAGCCGTAGCGCTGCACGTAGAAGGTGACCGTTGTGTTTTTAAGAACTGTCGTTTTCTCGGCAACCAGGATACGATCTATACCGGTGGCGATAGCAGTCGGCAGTACTTCAGTCATTGTTATATAGAGGGTACTACCGATTTTATTTTCGGGGCGGCCACAGCTGTATTTGAAGATTGCACAGTACACAGCAAGAAGAACTCATACATAACAGCGGCATCTACGCCAGAAGGTAAGGCATACGGATATGTATTCCTCAATTGTAAACTTACGGCAATACCGGAGGCAACCAAAGTATATTTAGGGCGTCCGTGGCGGAATTATGCCAAAACAGTTTTTGTAAACTGTGAACTGGGTGAACATATACTACCCGAAGGCTGGCATAACTGGAGCAAACCGGATGCAGAAAGAACAACGTTCTATGCAGAGTATAACTCCACCGGTAAAGGTGCAAATACAGCAGTACGTGTTGCATGGTCGCACCAGTTAACTAAAAAAGAAGCACAACTATATTCTGTTAATAAAATACTTGCAGGAGCGGACGGATGGAGCGGATCGATAAAAACAAAATGATTATGCGTAGCTATATATTTATACTGGTATTAAT
>DJFR01000038.1 GCA_002432545.1 Flammeovirgaceae bacterium UBA5867
TTCGTCTCGGTCATACTGATCAGCTACCGATATAATTGTTTTTAGAAAAGTTTTTTGGTTGGGTAATGTGATGGTATGTTTCAAGCCTGCTACACCCATCCGATGATATTCTTTGCTATAGTCTCGTGACTTTGATTCACCGGTTGAACTTGTTCCCCCGATGCCAAAGAGAGAGAACCTGCCTGTTCTCCTGGTATCAAGTGAAATATTAAAATTTAAATCTTGAAAGACCGGAGGTTCCTGGCCACCGTCTAAACCAAGCAAGCCAAGTCTATTGAGAAGTTGAAGACTGCCATATCTATAGGTTATCAAGTATGAAAATTTATGATTGTTACCCAGCGGGCCTTCCAATGAAATCTGTGCACCGGTCGTCCCTATCTGCACGCCATATTCTCGCTTATCAAGGTTACCGTTTCTGAGATTCAGATCGAGTATACCGGAAGTTGAATTTCCATATTCAGCCGGAAAGGCACTGGTAAAGAAATCAGAATTAGCGAGCATGTCTGCAGCGATGATGCTGAAGACGCCACCACCGTCACCCTGACCGTTGTTGAAGTGATTGGGATTTGGGATTTCAATTCCTTCGAGTTTCCAAAGAAGTCCTAATGGTGAATTACCTCTGATTACAATACTATTTCGAGCGTCATCGGCTGCCATAACACCGGGGAACGCACTTACCATGCGCGCAGGATCGTTATAGCCGGCTGCATAACGACTTGCGTCTTCGGTTGTAAGTTGTCGCGCACTAACGGCTGCCATCGTGTTAAGTGCTGCGGTTTTATCCTGATCAACGTTAACAACAATCTCATTCATCTGTATAACGGACTCGCGCATTTCGATGTTCAGAAATGTTTCCTTCCCGGAGATGATGGAAAGATCCGCGGCAATAACTTCTTCGTAGCTGATATAGGTTAGTTTAAGCTTTTGAATACCCACGGGGACTTTGAGTGAGAACATGCCATGTATATCCGACACGGTACTAACCGGAAACTCACTGTTCAATAGAACAACGTTAACACCAATCAACGGCACTTTACTTTCTTTATCAATCACCTTGCCTTTAACAGTTTGCATCAATAACCTATATTCTCCTTTACCGGGAGTACCCGATTTTTTTTTTGAAAGCAGAATACTCTTGTCAATAATCTTGTATGCTATACCGGCCGGATCAAATATTGCAGGCAGGAGTTGAGTGATGGATTGCCCGGTTACATTGATCGTAACTCTCTTTTCTTTCAATAAAGTTTCAAGCTCCACATCGTATGAAAATCTATATATAGTTTGTTTTTGTATAGCTTCAATAACATCAACGATTGGAGTGTTCTTCATACTTAACGTCACAGTATCACGCTGGGCAAATGTGGTGAGAGGCGCTACGAGTGTGAGCGCTGTTATTAAAATACAATACCTCATGATTTTTATTTTTTTTGCGTAGACTATATGTCCGACAGGTTACACCGGGGTGATCGTAATGATGTTACCATCTATGTGATACTGAATGGGAGCGATGAAACTCAACATTTCCAGAACCTGTTCAACCGACTGATTTTTTTGGAAATTGAAATTGTACGATGCGCGAGAAATGTCCGAGGGGTTGATCTCAAACTTTACCGTATATAATTCTGAAAGTCGTTCCGTGATATCGATCAGCGTAGCATTGGTAAATGAAATCAATCCATAACGCCACGCGACATACGGTTCAGGGTCCACCGTTTTCATTGATATAGAACGACTGATCTTATCATACCCGGCCATTTGTCCGGGAGCAAGTGTGGCGAGGTTATGTCCTTGCTTGTTTTGTATAACAACGCTTCCTTCAATCAACGTAGTTTCAGTCTTTCTTTCAGAAGCGTATGCGCGTATGTTGAATGAGGTTCCTAAAACTCTGACTTGAATATTTTCTGCGCCCACCTGGAAGGGATGGGTTGGATCGTGCGCTACTTTGAAATATGCTTCGCCAGTGAATTGGACAGCTCTTACATCGCTCGAAAATTTTTTCGGATAGGTTATGCTACTGTTGCTGTTTAGCCAGACACTACTACCATCACTTAACCTGATATATTTGCTGCTATCCGTTTCAGCGATTGATACCGTAATCAACTCAGGTTCGGTATATATACTTCGGTAGGTTGTATAGAGAACAGCCGCCAGTGCAAACACGACTATAGCGGCATATCGCATGAACCGGATATATACTTGTTTTCTTCGCTGCGATTGAGTCCGGTAAATTTCCTGGTTAAGACGCACCGTTGCTTTCTCCAGTTGTTCATCCGCAGCAAAATGTTTTACAGCACGATAGCCCCATACGGCTTTGTATTCAAGGAAGATGGCTTTATTTTCATCTGACTGTTGCAGCCATTCAAGAAATAAAGTGCTCTCTTTTGGCGAGCATTCGCCCTGGAGATACCTGATCATTAACTCTTCATTCATGATTGTCCTGGTTCTGGGGTATAATACCAGTAAGACAAAGCAGAAATTGAAAACTTCTATATGACGCTGAAAAAAAATGTGAATAATCGATTAAAAATCCGGCACGCACTTAAATGAATAAGCTCAGTAAATAAACGATCAACTTATCGCGCAATAATTGACGCAGAACTTTCAATGCATGATTTATATGTTTTTCAACCGTACTTACGGAGATATCTTGCAATTTGCTTATCTCGATATTCTGCATGTCTTTTATATAACTTAATATAAATACCTCACGACACTTGGGAGGGAGGCTCGAAATGGCGCGGTCAATTTCATTTCCCAGCTCCCGCATATATAGCCCGCGGATAATCTCGTTTTTTTCAGGGTCATAAAAGCTCATCTGGAAATCGCGCAGTTCATTTTCAATATGCCGGTGGTTAATTGACAGCATGTTTTGACGATTGATATAATTTAAGCACCGGGTATAGATAGCTTTAAAGAGATATGCTTTTACAGAAAGCTGTATGGCAATGCCGTCCTTATTTTCCCAGATATAAACAAACACTTCCTGCACGATATCCTCAGCTGCTTCTTCATCTACAAAAAGACAAGCGTAAGCGCAGAGTTTGGGATAGTAAATTTTGAAGAGGCTGTTGAATGCCTCAAGATCAATTTGAAAGGGATGTAGGAGTTTGTTGTTGTCTGGCATAGTTCAAGACATCGCGTGCACAACAACGTGGTGGAAAGCAAGGAAGTGGTTATTGGACATGGATAGAGGTTGTATTCAATTTGGTGCTAAAGAAAAATTAACACAACAGCCTCAAACTGCTGGCATCAAATCGACACAATGCCCGATAATATATACTTGTTCCGGTTATTACTGCGACCAAAGTGTTTGGGATAGTCCGACAGTATAGCAGCAGGTGGCGGTACGAT
>DJFR01000267.1 GCA_002432545.1 Flammeovirgaceae bacterium UBA5867
ACTTCGCTTTCCATAAAGAATGCAAACACGCGAGCCATACCGCAGTTCGCTATAAAATCAGGAATTACTGAAAATTTTTGATCGGCATATAGCCCGGTAGCACCAAAGAAAATCTCCGGGTCTGCAAACGGAACGTTGGCACCACATGAAATTACTTCCAGCGATGACGACATTCTGTCAACCTGTTCTTTGGTGATGAGGCGCGAAGCAGCAGCCGGTATAAATATCTCGAAGTCGAGATCCCAGATTTTCTGATTAACAATTTCAAATGGAAGTATATCGGGCGAGATAAGTTTATTTCCCTGGCGATTGATAACCAACTGCCGTATCTCCTCCAATGTAAAGCCCGATTGATTTATAACACCACCATCATGACTTATTACACCAACGATTTTTACTCCGAGTTGCGCTAAATAAAATCCGGCAGCAGCACCAACGTTTCCCCATCCCTGCACCACAGCACGCTTGCCTTGTATTGCACCACCCCAAAGTTCATAGTAATGTTTTACAGCTTGCGCGACACCATAACCGGTACACATATCGGCTACGGTATATTTCTTTTTTAGCGAAGGCGAGTATTGTTCATCTTCAATCACTTTTACTACACCTTGTCGCAGTTGTCCTATACGATTTACCTTTTGCGCTTCAGTAGGTTTATAGTGTCCGGTAAATACGCCTTCCTGCGGGTGCCATATACCTACATCTTCGGTTACCGGAATTACTTCATGAATTTCATCTACATTCAGATCGCCACCGGTGCCGTAGTAATATTTCAGCAGCGGCATTACGGCTGCATACCAGCGCTGCAATACGCCTTGCTTGCGCGGATCGGCCGGATCGAAATTTATACCGGACTTGGCTCCCCCTATCGGAGGGCCTGATACGGTAAATTTAACTTCCATGGTTTTGGCTAACGATTCAACTTCACGTTTATCAAGTCCTTTGCGCATGCGCGTTCCGCCACCGGCAGCACCTCCACGCAGTGAATTGATCACTACCCAACCTTCAGCTTCGGTCTCGCTGTCTTTCCATTCAAATACAATCTCGGGGCGTTTGTTCTCAAACTTGCGCAGAAGCTCTTTCATGAAATATAGAGGTTGGGTATGAGTATATATATTCAGGCCGTAAGAATAATCATGAAAGCATTAAAAGCCAACGGTTAAACCGGAAGAACTATTACGTGATGCGTGTGTAACGCTGCTTAAACAATTTACTTCGTTGCGCAGGCGAAGCACTCCTAAAAATGCAAACACCAATGCTTCTTTAAACTTCACCACTTCTTCATCCGGAATGATGAGCGTTGCATGATCGCCACACAACTCCAGCATGCGCAAAATGAAAAATGAATTAAAGGCACCGCCACCGGTACACAGAACTTTTGCGTTATCCTTATTGCTCATAATGACACTGGCTATTTCAGCTGCTGCTGATTCTGTAAAAGTTCGCAGCCTGTCGGCAAGCGAAATTGATTCATCATCCAACAATGGCTGAATCTGTTTTTCGAATATCTCTCTTCCAAGCGATGGCCTCTTCTTGCGCAAACCACTATATACTTTCGCTAGGGCCTTCCACAACGGAGTGTGTACTGCGCCTTCACTTGCCATAACACCACCTGCATCAAAACTTTTACCGGCTTTCGAAGCCAGGTAATTCAATCCCATATTCATAAAGCACACATCGTATGCTATACGCTTTCCTTTTACATCCATGGAAAGGTTGGCAATGCCACCTAAGTTGAGGCAAACATCATTCTCGCTAAAAAGAAATTTATCGCCGGCAGGTACGAGTGGAGCACCTTCGCCACCCAACAACACATCCAGACTTCTGAAATCGTATACAACGGGAAGGCCACACGCAGCATGCAAAGCCTGACCGTTACCCAACTGAAATGTAAATCCACTGGCCGGCTGATGAAATATAGTGTGACCGTGCGATGCAATAAAATCAACCTTCAACTTATGCTTACCTATAAAATCAGCACAGGCTTTACCCAAAAACTTTCCATAGGCTACATCCAATGCAACCAATTCTTCAGCGGATAAATTTTGTGCAGAAGAAAGTTTAGTGATCCAGGCGGCAGGATACTTCACCGTTGTTGCCTGCTCAATAACATACTGCCAGCCTTTTTCAGTTTTGCTGAATTTGCAATAGGCAATATCAAGACCGTCAAGCGATGTGCCCGACATCAGGCCAATAACTTTATAGTTGTTCCTTGAATCCATATTTTTGGGTTCTGTTGTCCGTGCCATGTTATATATTGAGGTAAGCGTATGTGTATACTAACATGTTTCTTTACCGACATCTGTAACATTAACCGATCACGGCTAACAGATACACTGTATGAATATAGTTGTCGATTACGGAAACTCGTCTGCCAAGGTAGGTATTTTTGATCAGCGTACACTGGCAGACAAGCGTGTCTTCCGAGAAGAAGCTGCACTGAAAGATTTTTTACAAAACTTTCCGGCCGATCATTTCATCATAAGCTCAGTGAACACGGAAGCCCAGACGGTAGCGTCATGGACAACCGCGAAGAATAAATTCATTCTTCATCACACATTGGCCTTGCCGGTAAAAAATTTATATGCTACACCGCAGACGTTGGGAGTTGACAGAATAGCAGGAGTATGTGGAGCACAGCAATTTTTTCCGGCAACGAATTGCCTGGTGATCGATGCAGGCACGTGCATTACGTACGACTTTGTTGATGCGCAAGGTAATTATCATGGCGGCAGTATTTCGCCAGGATTGAAGATGCGCTTTGATGCGATGCATACGTTCACTGCACGTTTACCGTTAGTGCATGCAGTGGCCGATCCCACATTGATCGGTAACAGTACCGAAACATGCATGCAGAGCGGAGCTATTTTTGGTTTGATTGAAGAAATTGAAGGGATAATTCGCAGGTATTCTGAAAAATTTGACGGTTTAAAGGTGATTTTGTGCGGGGGTGATACAGGTTTTTTTGAAAACAAACTTAAAGCGTCCATATTTGCGAGCCCTGAACTGGTTCTCAGCGGGTTAAACAGCATTTTATTACATAATGTCAGTCGTTAAGAAGATTTTTTTACTTTGTCTTGTCGTCATCGCATCAGCAGAAGTTCGGGGCCAGGCAGCACGTTCACCATTCACAACGTTTGGGATAGGCGAACGCTACGGCGATGCGTTGATCCACAACCAAGGCTCAGGCACGGGTGTAGCCCAGCCACAGTACTGGTATCTCAACAATCAAAACCCGGCATTGCTCGTGTTCAACACACTTACTGTTTTTNNTAATATGAATTACCTCGCGATGGCATTCCCGGTGAAAGTTACCAAGTGGACAACCTCCATCGGTCTGATGCCTTATACGAATGTTGACTACGAAGTAAAACGCGACACGACACTTTCGGATGGCACTCCGTATGAGTTGAGAGAAAGCGGCTCCGGTGGATTAACACAATTATACTGGTCTAACGGTATACGTTTAACAAAAGAGATCAGCATCGGCTTGAAGGCAACGTATCTGTTTGGTCCTATCGAAAATATTTATTCCAATCAACTTACCGGAGCAGATGTAATTCCCTATATAGTTTCAGTAGAGAATAAATCATCGGTTTCTGATTTTAATTTCAGTGGTGGTTTTTCATTCAGTCGCGATTCACTCTGGGGAAAAAATTATCGCTTTAGTGTTGGTGCTGTTTATGACATGAGAACCAAACTGAAAACAAAAGTTACTGATAAATTTTACCGCACTACCGTTGCAGGCGACACGATTGAATCAAGCGAGCTGAGCAATGCACACGGACAGATAACCGTACCAGGCGCACTGACGCTCGGAGTTTCGCTTAGCAGGGGTTTGAAATGGTCGGTATCAACCGAACTCTCGTATCAAAACTGGTCGAATTTCAGCAGCGTTAATGCTGACGACAATACCGCACTGGAGGAATCATGGCGTGCAGCGCTGGGCGGAGAAATTACGCCTGACCCGTTGGCACTCGGCAGTTATCTGAAGCGCCTCACGTATCGCCTCGGGGTAAGTATGGAACAGTATCCTTTCCTTGCCAATGGCAACAGTGTAAAAGACTATGGCATTAATTTTGGGTTCTCGTTGCCGGCCGGTCGCTCAAATTTGAATTTGGCTGCTAAAGTAGGTAAGCGGGGTAACAGAGATGAGAACATTCTGGAAGAGAACTACTTTAAAATATACTTTGGTATAACCTTTAACGATCAGTGGTTTATTAAACGCAAGTTTGATTGATCATTACTTCGTATAAAAGATAAC
>DJFR01000062.1:0-779 GCA_002432545.1 Flammeovirgaceae bacterium UBA5867
CCCAAGACACCCGCTAAATTTACAGCAGTCCGCGACAGCGATCCACGAAATGCCTTTGTAAAATGGCAGAAAGTACCCGGAGCCACAGGCTATAATATACTCTGGGGAGTATCAAAAGATAAGCTATACCAAACTTACCAGGTCTTTGCCGACCAACCCGAATCACTCGAAGTTCGCGCCCTGACAAAAGGAGTAAGCTATTATTTTGCCATCGAAGCGTTTAGTGAGAATGGAGTGTCGTTGGCGAGCGAAGCAGTATATGTGAAATAGCTGCGAGTTGTGAGCTTTGAGGTGCGAGAATTAAGTAAGAAGGGCTGCTGGCTGCTAGCGGCTGGTGCTGATAAAGGCATATCTACGTTTAGATCTTATAGTTTGCTAAATGCAAACTCAAAATCTTCTTACTTCTTACTTCTGTATTCTTAAAAGCAACGAACACTTCTAAATTGAGACAACTCAAACTAGCAGCCAGCAGCTAGCAACTCGCAGCTCCTAATTAAGTGAGCACGATTCTCCTCCTGTCACAAATTTTATTTAGTAACAACGGCTCCCGTTGCCAACACAGTTTTGTTTGCTTCGGGTGATAGTTTCCAGTTTTGGTCGAAGTAGCCTTCGGATATGACTGTTGCTGTGGTGCCTTTGAACAATATATAGTCTTTAAACTGGTTCAGTGCCAGCAGGGCAGGGGGCAGGAATGGTAATGCTCCCGGTTGTGCGCCTGCCCACCAGGGTAAGCCTGAGCTGATAACAATATAGTGTCCTTCGGAAGGGAGTATATATAG
>DJFR01000062.1:804-9228 GCA_002432545.1 Flammeovirgaceae bacterium UBA5867
CCTTTGTTCCGAACAATATCAGGTTAGCACTTTCGATATCACTCGGTCTTACATCTTTATCCGAGAGAACTCTTGGGAAGACCATGATTCTTCCGAGGAAAGCATTACGATAGAACGACCAGTTAGCAGCTTGTGTGGCAACTTCAGCGCGCTGCTTCAATTCAGCTTCTGACGGATTGCCACCGGTGCCGTACACATAGACGTGCCGTTGTGAGAATGCAGCACCAATTGGTCCTTCAGCACCCGGTCTCTTGGCGGTGGCAGCAGGTTCTTGTTTACCGGTAGCCCACTTGCCTTGCGCTTCAGCAAATGAAATGGATTCAGCAGTAGCGGTCTTTACTTTCTTGCCGTTGATTGTAACTTGTAATGGTTGTGCTGCATTGAATTTCGGATGGCCTTTCAGTTGCAGGGTAAATGCACCGAGGTTGCTTGCCGTAATATCAAGTTGATTGGGTGCTGTAAATCTAGCATCGATCGTAGCCAGCGTACCCGGTGTTAACTGATCGAAACGAACCCAGTAAGCGCTGCTATATTTATAGTTCCTGGAATTGAACAGAACGCGATCCGGAAATTTGTTACGCTTGTATTTACTGAACCATTCAAAAGCAGCTTCGTCTTTATAGGCATTCTCCCAGCTGTTATGGTTCACACCCGGATACTCGGTATAGGAAACATTAACACCAACTTCTTTCAGGCGCTTTGTCCAATCGCGCGAAACAGAAACAGGTACGGCCTGGTCCTGGTCGCCATGATGGAAGAACATGGGTAAATTCAATGCGTTGGGAATAAGATCATCGGTTCCTTTTGGAGGCGCAGGACATACCGGGAATAACGCAGCCCATATATCCGGATGTGTAAGTCCAATCCACAACGTTCCGCCACCACCCATGGAAAGTCCCGTCAGGTATATTCGGTCTTCATCAATGGAGAACCGACTCTTTACATCGGCGAGTACATCCATTACGTCCTGTTCGGCAACACCCTGGTAGCCCATGGTACCGCGCGCGTATGGAGAGGCAACAATATAGTCTACATCTTTCCACTCCGGGAAATTGCGTGTAGCCTCTACGTCAGTTTCACCATTGGTATTGCTCTTTCCAAACACTCTGCGTAATGAAAGCCTGTGATTGGAGCCGGCACCATGCAACATGACCACCAGCGGATATTTTTTATTCTCATCATAATTCCTGGGCAGATATAGTCCGTAAGGTTGTTCCGTATCATCTATATCCGAGAAGAACGTTAATACCTGCGGGCCACTTTTCAGTTTTTGTGCTTTTGCTGTCAACACGGTTGCCAGGAAGAGCAGTAAAAATAAACGAATGGTTTTCATTGCTGTCAAAATTGATTTAGCGGGTTTGATTGTTATTTCAATGTAACACATTTATAGCAGCACTATCAAATGAATTTTACACGAAGGGAGTATACTAAAATTAAGGCCCGGATTTTTCCGAGCCCCAATAACCTGTAAACTGAAAATATTGTGATCAGTACTGTAGTCCGTGTCCGAACTTATATAGCGGATCTTTGGAATCATACGGAACATCTTCCTGCTGATTGCGCACAGCTTCCATCGATGATGGTAACTCGATCGGTAATTTACCTTCCGGTTTAACTTTACCGAAAATAACATCGAGTACCGCGGCATCACTCGCACCGAAATCGGCCAGTAACCCTTTTGCTTTTTCATTGATCTCCGGAATTACCGCGGGCCGGTCTATATAGATATCAACAATGGTAGGTACAGTTTTCAGTAACATAAGTATGCTGTCCTTTTGTGTTCCTTTAAAATCAAGATCGCCATGGTGAAAACCTCTCGCGAAAAAGTTTTTGGTCTCAACCGGGTACCACGGTGTATTCAGACGAATGATGGCTATATCTGCCTGCTCAGGTTTGGAAACAACTTCGCCATACTGTGCCGCCACAGCAGCATTAATATTTTTGATATATAGCTTCAGCTTGCCAGACTCCAGCGGCAATATAGCTTTGTCTTTTACCTTGTCATTCTTTAATAATGTAATCGCTCTGCGCTGTGCCACCTCACCGGCTTTCATAAATTCTTCTTTACCAATGGTAGCAACAGCTTTGTCTACATTTACATAAGGATTCTCGAACAAACCGAGTTCAAATTTCTGACGCAGTAATCTTCTCACAGACTGATCAATTCGTTCTTCCGTAAGCTTGCCATCCTTCACTAACTTCACAACGTGTTCGGCACAGTCTTCTCCGCCAAACTGATCCACACCGGCATTCAATACTTTCAATACGCGATCTTCTTCCGAAAGATTTTCAACGCCCCACGCGCGGGCCGGCCATACTACATCGCCCATTTTAGCATCCGTAATCAAACCCCAGTCGGTACATACTACGCCATCATATTTATACTTTTCTCGCAGCAGTCCGGTAATAATATCTTTGTTGAAGGAGAACGCTACATTCTCACTGGTCTGATCAGTCGGTATACCATAGTAAGGCATAATGGCCGCGGTGTGTGCTTCGAATGCAGCTTCAAACGGAATCAGGTGATAGTTGAAATTCTTTCCCGGATATACCTGTCCTTTCTGAAATTCAAAATGCGGATCGAGCCCTTCCTTTTGTGGTCCGCCTCCCGAGAAATGTTTTGTCATACACGCTACACTGTTCGAATCAAGCTTGTCACCCTGAAAGCCTTCAATATAGGCCTTCACCAGTTTAGCCGATAGCCTGGCATCTTCACCAAACGTTCCGCTGATGCGCGGCCAGCGAGGTTCCGTAGCAAGGTCGGCCATGGGGTGCAATGCTTCGCGTATACCTGCTGCTATATATTCCTGTCGGGCTATATCGGCATGTTGCTTCATTAATGCTTCATCACCTATAGCAGCAAAGCCA
Source organism: Flammeovirgaceae bacterium UBA5867 (assembly GCA_002432545.1). GTDB lineage: Bacteria > Bacteroidota > Bacteroidia > Cytophagales > Cyclobacteriaceae > Ohtaekwangia. The sequence continues at coordinate 3,673 of DJFR01000062.1, forward strand.
AGCGGTTCCGGCCATTGTGAAAAGTCGTTGGCCGTCATGGAAAATATATTGTTGCTAAAGGCATTGCGTGGATCCGATGCAATAGTCAACGGTATACCCAGTCGCGTTTTCTCTTCAGCAAACTTTTGCAGATTGTTATACCAGGTTGCCAGAACTTTTTTAGGAGGCACAGCCCACACGTTAAAGTGCGTCATATACTTCTCTGTCATCAGCTTGCTGGCTACGGGAGCAAAGGCAAACATACCTTCACCGGGTTTATCTTCTATGGAACCATCGCTGTTGATGCGTGTTCCGTTAATGAAAAGCATACCGGCTTTTTCTTCCAGTGTCATTTGTTTCAAGAGGTCATCGATACGTTTGTCGACAGGCTCGCGCGAATCTTCGTATACATCGCGTTTGCCATTTTTATTGAGATCGCGATAGGGGGTTTTATCCGAGCAGGACGACAATGCGGCCAGGGCGATCACCGAGCCGTATAGTACTTTAACTGGTTTGATCATAGAGTCTGGTTATTGTGTTGTGTATACACAATGATAGGTAATATTCATTGTGTTATCAATACGCAATAAGAGCTGCAGAAACATTTTTATAGTACGGTGTAAAAAATCCGCCCCAATCGCGATATTTGAACGATATGAATAGGGAAAAACAGTTACGTGATTTTTTGCTGCATGGTGACAAGATCTATATGCCCCGGGTTTCGGTGGATTGTGTGATCTTCGGATTTCATGAAGACCAGTTGAAGGTTTTATTGCTGCGCTGGAAGGATGGACGCTGGTGTCTGCCGGGAGGTTTTGTAAAATGGGATGAATCGGTTGATGATTCGGCCGTGAGAACGTTGCAGGAGCGTACGGCATTGAATAATATATACCTGCAGCAGTTCCATACGTTTGGCGCACCCGACCGTGAGCGTGGTAAAAAACTGAAAGATATACCCGATAGCAAGAAGAGCTGGCTGCGCGACCGCTTTGTATCCGTTGGTTATTATGCGCTGGTAGAATTTTCGAAAGTACATCCGCTTCCCGACTGGCTGAGCGATGAGTGCCGCTGGTGCGATATACATAAAGTGCCTGCGCTTATATACGATCATAATGAGATGGTGGAGACTGCGTTGGAGAAATTGCGCATGAGTCTCAACGATCACCCGGTAGGGTATAATTTATTGCAGGAGAAGTTTACGATGCCTGAATTGCAACGACTTTACGAGACAATCCTGGATAAACCACTTGACCGGAGAAATTTTCAAAAAAAAATGCTGAGTCTTGGTATCCTCGAACGACTCAAGGAACGCAAGACCGGTGGCGCACACAAAGCTCCCTTTCTGTATCGGTTCGATAAAAAGAAATACGAGCGCGCCATGAAACAAGGTCTCAAACTCGGCTTCTAGAGTATACCTCGAAAAATCAGGTATAGCGTGCTACCGTGCATTTACTATATTTGAGCCGTTTGCTATATAAACCACCGTTACATGCAGCTAACAGCAGGAAGCATTTACCATGTATATAATCGCGGCAATAATCGTGAACGTATATTCTTCGCTTCGGAAGACTACCGGCTTTTTCTGAAGAATACGCGTCTTTACCTCAAGCCACATGCAGATATACTCGCATGGTGTTTAATGCCTTCGCATTTTCATTTCCTGATTCATGCCAACGAAACGTCTGTTCAGATTTCAGAAGAAACCGGTTTTAAACGCCAGCAGTTTTCACAGTCGATGCGCCAGTTATTGAGTTCGTATACGCACACGGTGAGCAGCCAGGAGGGGAGAACGGTTGGACTTTTTTTGCAACGCACCAAAGCCGTTTGTGTGTCCGATGATCGAGAGCATGCCGCCATAGCATTCCGGTATATACATCAGAGTCCGGTGCGGACACGATTAGTAGAGCGACTCGAGGACTGGGCGTTCAGTTCTTTTGCAGATTATGCCGGCAGTCGCGATGGAAAACTTTGTGATCGGTTGTTGGCTACCCGCCTGTTGAATCTCCAGGAAGAGAGTGTTCCTGTCTGAAAGCTTCCGGAAATGGAAGTATGAAGTGTTGTAACGCTTATTGGGTATTCTAAAGAGAAGAAAAAAAAGTAAAGTGTAAAATCACTTTTTAAAGGCGACCTTACACTTCGTGGTCATGCATGTAGTTGATCAGTTCGATTTCTTCCGGGGTGAATTTGTCTTTGTCTTTGGCTGTTCTTGACTCGATAAAATCTTCCAGTGAAATGTAGAACCGCAGTCTGTACTTCCAGATCAGTTTGCTACCGATTGCTTCCTTCAATTCACGAAGGTCGGCCTTCTCATCGATCCAGTACATCTCATGTATATCGCGTGCGTCAGAACCTCCCCCTGTATAGCCGGGCATAAAGTTGATGCGGGAGTGTTCCAGTTTTCTCAGTACTTCATTTCTGAAGTCCGATTTTCCGGTGATATATAATGTTGTCCAGTTCATTGTTCTTAATACTAAAGTTGTACACAGCGTTTAAGTTTAAAAGATTGTTCGGGTGCTATGTTTAATTTCGATACAACCTTTTGTGTAGGTATATATTTGTCTGTTAATAACATCGGTTAAAAAATCCCTACACTTAACCATACGCAAAGAAAACACCTAAGGTTTACTAAGCGCAACAAAACTTTTTACATTTTATTACACCTGACAAGCGAAAACGTGTGTGTGAATGAGAAGAGAATCCGCGAGTGATTTCGTGTAGATATACCGTTGTGTTTTTCGAGAAGCTGCGAGTGAGTAGTTGCGAGCTGCGAGGTTGATGAGAGTAAACTTATTGGGGTATATTTTTGTAATTAGTATAGCGATATGGGGAGTAATTTACTCGAAGCGATTTTTAGGGAAAGCTACTGGCTGCTGGTTTCTGGCTGCCGGTTTGTAGATATAGTTTACAAATTTTTGCTGCTTGGTAAAAATGAGTGAACACGAAGTAAATTACTATGACTATTGAAGTGACTTTCGTCAGGTATTAAAATCTAAAGCAAATATATACTATACAGCGAGAGAACAACACTTACGTTACACCCCTCCATCCTGCAGCCAGAAGCCGGCAGCCAGCAACCCTGCAACCTTCTTACTCCTTACTTCTTACTCCTTACTCCTGACTTCTGACATCTAAATTCTCACAGCTCACAACTCAAAGCTCGAAGCGAATTTTGCTATCTTTAGCCAAATCTACTCTCTTATGGCTTCGAAGCGTATTATTAAAATTACTTTCCCAATTTTGTTGCTGGTCGGAATTTACTTTCTGGGGCCAGAACCTGCTGCACCGGTATTCAATCTCACCATGCCACACGTACCGGATGGTGCACAGACACTGGAGCAATATGTAGCTGCTAACGAAGCACAACATAAACTGAAACCCAACAACGAAGCCAGAATTGTATGGAATGATAGCACGCATAATAAGACCCCGTATGCTGTTGTATACCTGCACGGGTTTACGGCCAGCCAAATGGAAGGCTCACCTATACATGAGCAGTTTGCCAAGCGGTTTGGCTGTAATCTATACCTTTCACGTCTGGCGGATCATGGCATTGACACAACGGATGCGATGGTGAACTTTACGCCCGACAGACTCTGGGAGAGTGCCAAGCAGGCGTTGGCGATCGGCAAGAAACTTGGCGATAAAGTTATACTGGTAAGCACTTCTACCGGAGGTACGCTGGCACTGAAACTTGCCGCCGAGTACCCGGACGATGTACATGCATTGATCAATCTTTCACCCAACATTGCGATTAACAGCGGTGCTGCATTTTTACTAAATGATCCCTGGGGACTATATATTGTTCGAGCTGTGAAGGGCGGTAAATATAGTGTATCCGAAGATGACACGGAGGAGCAGGCTAAATACTGGTATACACAATACCGCCTTGAGGCTGCTACACAACTGGAAGAACTGGTGGAGAGCTCGATGACAGAAGAAACGTTTAGGCGAGTGAAACAACCTTCACTCACACTATATTATTACAAGAACGAACAGGAGCAGGACCCACAAGTAAAAGTGAGCGCCATGCTCAACATGAACGAGAAGCTGGCCACACCAGCGGAATTAAAACAAGCCGTAGCATTTCCGGATGCCGGCCGACACGTAATCGGATCATCACTCACTAACCCACACTACGGAGAAGTATATAAAGCGATGGAGAAATTTGCTGTGGAAAAACTGAAATTAGCTCCGAGCTTTGAGAATTTAGAAGTAAGAAGTCAGGAGTAAGAAGTAAGAAGGGGCTACTGGCTCCAGGCTGCTGGAGGATTTTCGGATGGTGGAAATCTAGTCAGCTGCGAGTCTTGAGTTTTGAGCTGCGAGTTTGATTTAGCCTATAGCACTCAAGCAGTTTGCTAAAGTGAAGATCTGATAACTTATGTCTGACAACTAGCCGCTGGCAGCTTGTGGCTCGAAGCTTTAAAAATAGCAGCTAGCCACATGCCGTCAGCAGCAATTACTACTAGTAGATCTTATCAATGTGCGCTCTTCCAAAAATTAGTCCTTTGCTTACCTGTGCATCACCGTTGTAAGAGACGCGTGATTCTCCAAAGGAATTTACACGAAGCTCGTCCTGGGTTGTGAGTTTTATTTTACTCTCACCATATATATTCGTGATGGTTGAGAAGCTCTTTAAGGCCTGTGTATCGATCTTGTTGTCACCAAAGAGTCTGTACTTTTGGTATTCGGCAGTGCCTCCTTTTATTTTCAGGTCATTCTCACCATAGAAACTTGTCTTGAGGTATTCTGTTTTTATACCGGCTAATGTTATTTCATTTTCGCCATACGCTTTCAGTTTAAACTTCTTTGCTTTCAGTTCGCTCTTGCAGGTAAGCTCCTGTGCTCCGCGAATCTCCAGGTGTTTCAACTCGCGATAGGTAACATACGCTGTAACGGTGGCATTTTTATATACACTTGTTTTTCCCCAGTGCTCACGCTCGCGTTTGTCTACTACCTTGGCATCGTCCAGGTACAGGCGAAGTGTTTTTCCTTTTACTTCAATGTTGATCTTATCAGCTGATACATTGGAATATACCAGGCGGATACCTTCATGATCACCTTCTTCGAGAATAACATTTATCTTGGGAGAAGCGATAACCCGGTTAAAGGAACGGAGATCTTTCGTGATTTCTTCCTGTCCATACGAGAGCGTAGCGACAGCGAACAGAAACAAGGCGAGGGTAATTTTAATCGTTTTCATAAGTCCTAATAGTAGTGTTTCATTCCAGACAGCCCAACTTGTATTTACCCCTATCCGTTGTGAAAAGTTAATCGTTATCTGTTACAGGTTATCCGTATTTACTAGTAACGACTAACGTGTAACGGATAACGTTACTACTCATCCCGAAGGGAATTAACAGGGTTGCCCTGCGAGGCTTTCCAGGCACGGTAACTAACCGAGAAGAAGGCGATGGTAAATGTAGCGAGGCCGGCTGCTATAAATATCCACCAGGCCGGTTCTATATGATAGGCAAATTGCTTTAGCCAGCGATGCATGAGCCATCCGCTGATGGGCCAGGCGAGGAGGTTAGCGATCAGTACCAGCTTCAGGAAATCCTGATTGAGTAAACGAATGAT
>DJFR01000062.1:9297-14057 GCA_002432545.1 Flammeovirgaceae bacterium UBA5867
GTTTGATGCTTGCGTTCAAAATTCCGATCGAGGAAAGTATATTCAAAGGCAGCTTCGGGTGAATGTTTTTTCCAGAGACTGCGAATGGTGTCGAGTGTTTGCTGAACATCGGTGCCGCGAATACGGATCGCCATCTCCCAGTTCGGTTGCTTCCCCAACACAATGGCCATCGGCTGAATCGGATCTTTTAAAGATTGAAAGTTGAAATCCTGCATGATGCCGATCACTTCATGCTCAATCGCTTTTTCATGGCCGCCATATATACTCCACAATGTTTTTCCGGCCAGTGTTTTCATTCCCATCTTTTGCGCAGCCGTTTCGTTGAGGATTACTGCGGTGGAATCGGATGCAAACTCGGGAGAAAAAAATCGTCCCGTGATCATTTTATACTTCATAGTCCGCACATGATCGTAGTCCATCTCATATACATTCAGCATATAGTCGCGTGCCGGATCTGTAGTGCTGAATACAAATTGCCAGTCGATGTTAGGCGGGAGGCGATTACAATAACTCGCGGCTACAATGGATTCGTGCTGTAATAATTCTTTTTTAAATGCGGTACCATTCGCACCGAGGTTCCGGGTGTGCAGCAGGTTTACCAGGTTACTTTTATCAAAGCCGAGACTCGCTTTCTGTATATACTGCAGTTGCTGATATACCACCAGTGTAGCAATGATCAGCCCGGCCGAAATAAAGAACTGAAAAACAACAAGTGCATTGCGTATACCATACGTGCGCCTGCGCGAACGGATGCGACCTTTCATCACTTCAATGGGAGAGAACGTGGTAAGATAGAATGCCGGGTAGCTTCCTGCGAGTAATCCGACAACAATAGCAAACACCGGCAGCCCGGCCAGGAACAGCGGAGACAGGAATACCCGCATGCTCAGTTGTTTCTCTGCCAGTATATTAAAGGGCAATAATAGTATACTGACAACGAACAATGCCAGCAGTACAGCAATAACAATATAGAAGAACGACTCCAGCATAAACTGACCGATGAGTCGTGATACAGGCGCGCCTACGGTTTTGCGTACACCAACTTCTTTCGCACGACTGGCCGAGCGTGCTGTAGATAAGTTCATAAAGTTAATGCATGCCAGCAACGTGATGAAGGCAGCGATGGCACTGAAGAGGTATATATATTGAATGTTGCCGTTTGTCTCAATCTCGTCAGTGAACCGGGAGTATAGATGTATATCCAGCAGGCGTTGTGTAAAGAAGCCGATTTCGTTGCCTTGTATTTTCGACTGATCGATATTCACTCTTCGAAGTTCTTCGAGTTCCGGATCTACATATTGTCTTACAAACGCATGAAGCTTTTCATCAACTGTTTTTATCGTGGCATCGGGCTTGAGTTTGAAATAGGTGATGGTACGCGCCGTTACCCAGCTCGAAGTATGTATATCATCCCATGATGCCAGCGAAAGTATAGCTGTAAAATGAACGTGACTGTTGGCAGGCGGGTCGGCCGCAATGCCACTTACCTGCACGGTATACCCTTGTGCGAGTACCATTGTTTTGCCAATAGGAGTTTTATCGCCAGGGCCTTTATAGTCGAAGTAACGCTTCGCTGTTGATTCCGTGATAACGAGTTTACGCAGGCCATGCAACACATCATCGCGATCTCCTTCTATAAGTTGAAAATTAAAAAATCGGAAGAAGTTGGAATCGGCCAGTAAAAGATTCGGTTCTGTAAATGAGCGATCTTCATAGCGCATGGGAAATGTAGCCCAGCTTGCAAGTCGTGTTGTAGATTCAATTACATCTGCTTCGCGTTGCAGAGTCTTTGCCAGCGGAGCTGCTGTATATACCGACAAGATTTTTTTGCCTTGCAGCATGCCGCGGAAGGCAACACGATATATACGGCTGGCATCAGCGTGAAATGTATCATAGCGTAACTCATCGTGCAGGTATAGTACAATAAGGAGGCTACAGGCAATGCCGATGGTAAGGCCGGCAATGTTTATGAACGAGAAGCCCTTGTGCCGAAGCATATACCGTAACGCTATGGACAAGTAGCTTTTTATCATACCGATTTACGGTGTGAATATACGGCTCCCGCGCGGATAGTACATCATGGTCCGCAGCCAGTGGTCAATATACAATCAGTATGGATGCTTCTGATGTACTGACCACGGCTATGGAATTCACTATGTAAACTAAAAACTATTCACTGCGAAGGGCGTCCACCGGATTGCTCAGCGCGGCTTTCAATGCCTGGAAGCTGACGGTGAGCAATGCTATTACCACCGAAGCCGTACCAGCTATAATAAAGATACCGGCTCCGATCGAGATGCTATATTGAAAATCAGCAAGCCACTGATTCATCACGAAGTAGGCAATAACACTGGCAACTATAAACGATACCAGAATAAGCTGGATAAACTCTGCCGATAATTTATACAGGATGTTACCGTTGCTGGCGCCCAATACTTTGCGGATACCAATTTCTTTTCTGCGTTGCTCAGCGGTAAATGCTGAGAGTGCAAAGAGTCCTAAACCGGCAATGATCATCGCTAATGTTGTAAAGTGTGTGAACATACTGGCAAAGGCCTGCTCGTTACGATACAGGTTTGCAAACTGTTCATCGAGGAAGGCATATTCAAAAGTAGTTCCGGGATTTATTTTCTTCCACGTGTCTTCAATATATGCTATGGTCTCTTTTACGTTTGCCGACTTTATTTTCACCGCCATCGATCCGTTGTCTTTGTTATAGAGCATAAACATCGGCTCGAGTTTATGTCGTATCGTAGCGAAATGAAAATCTTTTACTACGCCTACAACGGTATAGGCAGTAAGATCATTTATCGTGGCGCCTGATTGTAAACTTATTTTTTTACCAATCGGATCTTTCCATTTGAGAAAGCGCGCCATTTCTTCGTTGATCACCATGGAAAGCGAATCATCATAGTCAAGCGAGAAGTTGCGGCCATCAACCATCTTGATTCCCATCGTAGGAACAAAACTTTCATCCGCCACCATAATGCTGGTAATGATGTTTGTCTCGGCACTGATGGAACCTTCCGGAAAAATGTTCGTGCGTCCCAACTGTTGTCCCATACGGGAAGACGAAGTACCGACAGCGGCTATATTCGGGTTGTGCAGCAATTCATTTTTCAGCGTAGTAGCGTTGGCAACAATCTGTCCGTTCTGTTGCAGGGTTATTACCTGCTCGCGACTATAGCCCAGGTCGGTCGTATAAATGAAACGCATCTGCTGATATACTATACCGGTGCCCACCATCAACGCTATCGAGATCGTGAATTGCAGTACGACTAATGCTTTCCGCAACCGTATACCTCCGGCTGAATTTTTGAAAGAGCCCTTCAACACCAGTACAGGTTTGAACGATGAGAGCACAAAGGCCGGATATAGGCCTGCGAGCGTACCAACAACCAATACAAGCGCTGCGAGTATTGCTATACTTTGTGGCTGCATGAGTACGGTAACATCGGCAAAGCGCTGGTATGTGCTGTTCAGCAACGGTACGGCTACCAGCACAGCGGCAACCGCCAGTAATGCAGCGATGCAGGTTACGAGTATAGATTCGATGAGGTGCTGTGCAATGAGTTGCTGGCGCACGGCACCAATTACTTTGCGCATACCTACTTCCCTGGCCCGCCCGGTTGATTTGGCGGTAACCAGGTTCATGAAATTTACAGCTGCCAGTATAAGAATCAGGATAGCAATGGTAGAGAGTACATATACATTCAGTACATCAGATTTATTCGCGTTTGTCTCAAAGAGTATTTCCTTTGATTTCAAATGAACATCCTGCAGCGGTTGTACTACCGGTGTAAAGAATTCGTACGCGTTGTTCTTGGTGCTGATGGCTTTCAGCTTCGCGTTCAGCTCGGCAGTATTAACCGGCTTGTCCAGCAGCAGGTATGAAAAGCAAAATATACCTTGCCAGGTGTCTAATGCCTGTCGTAAGCCATCTTCATTCTGACCCGGCACCAGTGAATGCAGCAAGTCGAATTGCAAATGTGAATTTTTGGGAAGATCAGCGAGTACGGCCGTTACATTCAGATCGGTAGTCTGGTTGAGTTTTACAGTTTTACCGATCGGATTTTCACTACCGAAAATTTTCTTCGCGAGTGTTTCAGTGATTACAATTGAGCCGGGTTTATCCAGCGGCCCCGTTGTAGCACCGTCTATGATTTTAAAATCGAAGACTTCAAATATAGCAGGGTCTGCACGGAATGCAGCTTCACATTTAAGTGGCTTGTCCTGGTAACTTAAGTCATAGCGACCGCCACCGGTAAGGCGTACGCTCTTCACTACTTCGGGTAATTCTTCTTCGGCAGCCGGTGCCAGGCGCGGTTGTGTAACACCTACGAGTTTACTGCTTACGCCCTCTGCACTATCAATGGTGAGAAGACGAACAATGCGTGTGTAGTTGGAATGAAATGTATCGTACGAGAGATCTTCAGCAACGTAAAGGTAAATGATCATGCTCGCGGTAAGTCCGAATGCCAGCCCGATGATCTTGATGAATGAATATCCTTTTTGCTTCAGCAGGTTGCGCAGGCCCGTAATGAAGTAGCTCTTGAACATAGGTTATGAGATTTGTATTGCCTGAGGTCAATTGTGATGCCATGAAAAAAAGCGCAGAAATTGTTAACGGGAGGCGCGATTTCCCAAGCTGGGGGATGGACGTTTCTGTACGAATTCGTCCGCGGGCGGGCAAATGCTGCTGGCTACGTAATGCCGATTTACACAGAAGTATTTTCAATACATATACTTGCCAATAGAGC
>DJFR01000062.1:14073-16965 GCA_002432545.1 Flammeovirgaceae bacterium UBA5867
AGTAAATTTTTTATTCGCGTAATTTGAAAATGATCCGATAGTATGATGTACGATATACAATGGCTTACCCATAAATTTGATCGCGAAGAGAAACTTGAATTTATTTTCTTCTGGGGACACACGAATAATCGTGGAGAATCAGTAGGTAAATTTATATTCAGTCAATGGTATCCTTCACCTTTTATAGTTGATGGTGTTACCTATGCAACTGCGGAACATTGGATGATGGCACAGAAAGCAAGCCTGTTTGATGATCAGAATATATTCAACAAGATCATATCCAGTAGGAAGCCCGGAGAAGTAAAAGCACTCGGGAGACAGATCATAAATTTTGATGAAGGCAAATGGAACGAGCACAAATACGAAATCGTAATGAAGGGATCGATTCATAAATTCAGTCAGAATAAAATCCTGAAAGATTACCTGCTTAGCACAGGCGATAAGATAATAGTAGAAGCCAGTCCTTCCGATGCCATCTGGGGAATAGGACTCCACCAAGACCAAAAGCAAATCGAAAATCCCCACACCTGGCGAGGCACAAATTTACTCGGCTTTGCATTGATGGAAGCGCGTGATTTTCTTGGAGCACAAGAAAGTAAATGATTGAATAAATACCGATTAAGAAGCTTAAATGTATTTGAATCTCCTTGTCATTAAAAGTGCCCGCATGGAAGAGGTTGTCTCATTCTATCAAGCGTTGGGTATTCATTTCGAGTATCATCAGCATCAACGGGGTCCTTTGCATTATGCTGCAGAAGTTGGTAACATGGTTTTTGAAATTTACCCATTGCCGGAAAATGAATCTGTGAATATTTCAATACGCCTGGGCTTTTCCATAGATAATCTGGATACTACAGTAGATCAACTTCGGAGTGCTGGTATAAAAATTATACGCGAACCCCAACAAACCGAATGGGGATATACATGCATAGTTGAAGACCCGGATGGAAGAAAGGTTGAATTGAAACGAATACCTTGATAAACGCGAATGATGGCCCGCAGAAATTGCAGAAGAATTATTCATACTTGTCTGTCGGGTGATTTGAAAAGCTTTTAGTAAAAACTATATCGTAGCTATAGCATCAAAAACCATCAGCATATATCCGCGTCATCTCCGTGAAAAAGTGCATTTTGCCCGTAGGGGCTGTTTTTTGTTTACATATTTAATGCGATACTTGTAGTATAACCGAATAATGCGCGTATGCAAAAAATTTATTTAAGTGATGCCGGTCCGAAGGTTTCTCCTGCTGTATATGGTTTTTACCGTTGGGATACTGAAGTAGAAAACGTTCCGGCATCGATGGAAAGGATTGTAGCCCTTTGCCTGGAGCTCGGCATCAACACCTTCGATCATGCTGATATATATGGTTCATCACAATGCGAGGAATTGTTTGGCGCACTCATCAGCAAAAAGTCGTTTAAAAGAGAAGATATAGTACTGTTTACCAAGTGTGGTTTAAAAGTTCCGCAGGCTGGTAGTCCGTCCATACGCGTTAAGCATTACGATACTTCGGCTGCTCACATTCAGCAAAGCGCGGAAAATTCGCTGCGAAAGCTCAAGACCGACTATATCGATATATTTCTACTCGATCACCTCGACCATGTTTCTAACCTGGAAGAGACCGCTATAGCATTGGAGAAACTGATGAAATCCGGAAAGATCAGAAATATTGGTGTTGCTAATTTTTCTGTATTCCAGCACCAGTTACTGGCTTCATACCTGCATACTCCGATTGTTACGCATCACCTGGAGTTGAACCTGCTCAACACAGCAGCTCTCGACAACGGACAGATAGACTATATCAAGCAGCGCTATATGCGTCCACTCGCATCAGCACCTGTCGCGAGTGGCAGAATTGCTACAGGCACCGATGAGCAAGCTGTACGTGTACGCAAGAAATTACAGGAAATGGCCGCGAAGTATAACGTAGATATAGAGTCGGTAGCAGTAGCATGGCTTATCAAACTCGGAGCGCTGCCACTGATCGGTACACGCGAAGAGCAACGTATCCGTAACATCGCCAATGCATTTAATATTCAGCTCGATCACCAGGATTGGTATGAGCTCTATACTGCTTCACGCGGAGAGATATAAAATCGTTATAGGTTATCCGTTAATCGTTATTAGTGAGAACGGTTAACGGATAACTACTAACGGATAACGATTCACGATTAGCGTTGAGTCGGTATATAGATGTGAAACGTTGCTCCTTCATTCAGCTTTCCCTCAGCTTGTATAATACCGTTGTGGTTATCAAGGATTCTCTTGCAGATAGATAGTCCTATACCCGTGCCGCTATATTCACTTTGTCCGTGGAGGCGCTGAAAGACTTCGAAAATCCGGCTGCTATAGACTTCATCAAACCCGATGCCGTTGTCTGCTATAGTAATGTGGTGAAACCGTTTGGTGAGATCACCGGTATATCCTTTTATCTGGTCGGCTGTTACTTCTTCTGCTTTAATGAGTATATGAGGTTGTATATCCTTTCGTGAAAACTTGAGCGCGTTGCTCAGCAGGTTTACAAATAATTGTTGCAGTTGAAAGCGAATCACTTCGAGTGTTGGCAGCGATAAAGCCTCAATCACAGCATTCTTCTCGCGGATAGTATCTTCCAGGTCACGCTTTACAATCTCGATGATCTCATTCAGATCAACGCTTTCAAAGTTACGTTCCTGCGTAGAGGTTCGTGAATAGGCGAGCAGATCTTCGATAAGCGCCTGCATGTGCGAAGTTGTATTCACAATGCGCTGCATATACTCTTTACCTTTATCCGAAAGAGTCTCGCCATCTACTTCCTTGATGCGATGGATGAACGATTGTATTTTTCGAAGCGGTGCCTGCAGATCATGACTCGATACATATGCAAATGATGTGAGCTCCTGGTTCATCAG
>DJFR01000062.1:17085-26897 GCA_002432545.1 Flammeovirgaceae bacterium UBA5867
AGATTTGCCTGCTGATCCTCACCGGTATAAAATATCCGGAAATGCTGGCCGATAGCTTCCTCCATGGTATAACCCTTCAGTGCTTCAGCGCCTTTATTCCAGTCAATAATATAGCCGTCTTTGTCCAGCAGTATAATGGAATAGTCCTGCACCTCCGAAATCATCTTTTCCCAATATAAACTGGTCAGTTGGCTTCGGGTGCCAAGCGCGAGTTTCTTTTGAGACATAGAGCTCATAGTCTTTCAGTTTCTGATTGTCGATCGGAAAAACCGTTCTGCGAAATATAGTAATTCTGATGAGAATAGATACGCTGCTTGCGTGGTCGGTATCACGATCAGTATATAATACTACTACTTACAGAATTCGGGTGCCTGCACTTAAGCCAGTAGCGTAGAATGAGGTGCATGGTTTTTTTCAATTCTTCGAAGCTGTTCTCTTTCAGAAAAAATCCCTGAACAGATAACTCGTAGGCTCTTCTTACTTGTGAAGGACTCGCTGCCGTGGAGAAGAATATGAAGGGTATACTTTTCTTTTTTAAATACTCATCTCGACTTATACTTTCCAGTAATTCGATGCCATCCATGAGTGGCATGTTAATGTCGCAGAGAATTAAGAGAGGCTTTTGAGTGGTGGTCTTTAAATATTCAAAAACCCTGTTACCATTGTTGAAGAACAGCAGATGACCCTCAACCCCGATCTCGGAGCAAACTGATCTTAGAATATCCTGATCGTCAGGGTCATCTTCAACAATTAAAATCGGTGAATTTGGAGGGATGATCAGTTGTTCCATCCGATAAGAACTATAAAATATAATGCCAGCGCATGTATAGTCTAAGGCATGACAGGTGATGAATAGCGTGAATCGAAGTTTGAGACAACTCAGGATTTGAGGGGAGAAGTTGTTTTGAAACCGACCGTGGATTTTTGGAAGTGCAGTACCCACTACGTTGTGTTTCCCGGCACGGGCCGTGGTGGCTACAAACAAAAAAACCAGGAACGAGCCTGGTTTTTTTCTATAGCTGAGCGTTTGCTTAGTTTGCTAACCGAACATTTACTGCATTTACGCCTTTTTTTCCCTGTTGGAGTTCAAAAGTCACTACATCGTTTTGACGGATTGAATCAACAAGCAATCCGGAAATGTGTACAAAGTAATCTTGTCCTGTTGCTGTTTCTTTGATAAAGCCAAATCCTTTGGCTTCATTAAAAAATTTTACTGTTCCTTCTTTCATTATTTTTAATAAAAATCGACACAAAGGTAAGAGATAAACCGTAAGGCAGTACATGTTTAACTGACTTATCCGGAAATTAACGTTAAACTATCATATAAATTGTTATTTTTGTGTTTCGATTCCGCTAATTCCCCGAAAAAAAGAACTTTAGGCGTCAGAAAATTTTTTTAGGCTTATCCATTGACAGCCTCTCTTGACACAACATTTTAACATGACATTTGAAAATTTGAATTTAATAGAGCCTCTTTTGCGTGCTCTAAAGACTGAAGGATATTCCAAGCCCACACCCATTCAGGCACAGGCGATACCCGTTTTGCTCGAACGAAAAGATCTGTTGGGCTGTGCCCAGACCGGAACCGGCAAGACTGCTGCGTTCGCGCTTCCGATCCTTCACCTTCTTCACCAGGACGAACTTTTTGTAAAAGGTCCTGTGGGCATAAAGGCCCTGATCCTGACACCAACCCGCGAACTCGCGATACAGATCGGTGACAGCTTTACAGCATACGGAAAACATCTTCGCTTATCGCACACGGTAATTTTTGGTGGAGTATCACAGCATACTCAGGTAAAAGCACTTCGTGATGGCGTAGATATACTCATTGCTACACCGGGACGTCTACTGGACTTGATGGATCAGCGACATGTAAAATTACAGCACCTTAAAATGCTGGTACTCGATGAAGCCGACCGCATGCTCGACATGGGTTTTATTCACGATGTTAAAAAGGTAATTGCCCGCGTTCCTGCCAAAAGACAAACCATTTTCTTCTCGGCTACCATGCCTCCGGAAATTGCGTCACTTGCCAATACGATTTTGAGTAACCCGGTAAAAGTTGAAGTAACCCCGGTTTCATCTACGGCAAACACAATTCAGCAATCGGTATATTTTGTAGAGAAGAATAATAAGCGAAAACTTCTTCATCATCTTTTACAGGATCGCTCCATTGCTACAGCACTGGTGTTTACGCGTACCAAACATGGTGCAGACCGTGTAACCCGGCAGTTAAATGATGCCGGTATACGTGCAGAAGCTATCCATGGAAACAAATCGCAAGGTGCGAGGCAGCGTGCGCTCAGCAATTTTAAATCGCGCAAAACACGCGTACTCGTAGCGACTGATATAGCCGCACGTGGTATAGATGTAGAGGAACTCACGCACGTGATAAACTTTGAACTGCCCAATGTGCCTGAAACGTATGTACACCGCATCGGTCGAACAGGTCGTGCCGGAGCGAGCGGTATATCTATATCTTTTTGTGATGAAGAGGAAAAGGAATTCCTTGATGACATCCAGAAAGTGATCGGCAAGAAAATTCCTGTTGTAGCAGATCATCCCTATCCGTTACTCCACGCAGGCATGCCGAAACCCGTACAGCAACCCCGTGCTGCCACACAACGCCACGGCCACACGCAGAACAACGGAAAGAACGCACAAACCCCTGCGAAGAAAAAGAAAAAGTGGTACCCCAAGCGATAAGTGTTGAGGTGTTGATGTATTGAAGTGTTGATATATTAAAGTGTTGATGTATTAAAGGCATTAACACATCAACACATCAACACTTCAACACACCAGCACAATCATCGCGCACATATCTCCCGGTAATCACAAAACCCGCAAACCTTCAGATCATCGGTTTGGTCGAATGGTTGGGTGGGGTTGAATAGTTCGTGGAGGAGGATGAGTAAATGTTTTTCGAATTCCGGCAGGAGTGAAGTTACATCATCCAGGCGGTGTTTGCCGAGGTATAGGCCGTACTCAAAATCATCTTTGAAAATTTCTTTTCGGTTGATAAGTCCGGGTTGGATTTTTACTTCGGGCGATCGCATTGTATTTCGTTGCGCATATACCCACGCATACAGCATTGCCTGAAAAGCCGCCTTGTTCCGTTTCGGATCGCGCTTGAATAACGATTCTATACTCTCAAATTTATTCTCGTCTTTACCCGTTTTATAGTCGAGGATGCGAACGGTGTTTGCTTTCTCATCTACACGGTCAATAAGACCACCCAGTACAATGGAAAGACTTTTATCACGCTGCATCACATTTACCTGCGTGGTAAAATTCCGGGCCTCGAGTAACTCTATTGTAAAAGGAGTATAGGCTTTATCATACGAAAGTACCTTCATGGCAAATTTCTTTACCATCTCCTTTACCACCAGCTGGCGACCATCGTATTCAAAAACTTTCGTGTCAGGTAAATGAAAATGTTGGCGGAATGCCAGCTCGATGAATCGTTCCAGCTTGGCGCCTACATTTATAAAGTGTTCTTCCTTTACGGCCCAGTGTCCTGCCGGTGGACGAAGGTCCTGGTAGAATAACTCCATCACCTTGTGAAATATATTTCCGAAGATGCGCGCATCGGCTTCTTCTTCTACTTCATCGGGCTCGCGTATTTCGAGCAGGTGCTTGAAGTAAAATTTCAAACGACACTCTAAGTACGTATTGAGTGTAGAAGGTGTAAGTGCTTTGCCAAAGTAACGTTCCAGTTTTTCGAGTACATCGGCTTTCTTTTCGATCGAGATCGGTTTGGCTTCATGCACCTGTACCGGGTTGTAGAGTATCTTTCGTTCGTGTGCCCAATCCGTTTCATAAATGAGCTGGTATAGATAGCGACTCATCTCACCCGTACCCAATACATCAGGCTCCGTGTTATAGTATAGATCGATTGCCTCCGCGCGCTGCAGCAGGCGGTAGAAAAGATATGCATACATAGCATCCTGATGCTCGGATGTAGGCAAGCTGTAGGCTCTGCGAATGTTGTGCGGTATATAGGAACCCTGCCGTGGCGCAGCAGGCCACAGCCCTTCGTTCAGAGAAAGTATAATAACATGATCGAAGTCGAGGTTACGCGTTTCCAGCACACCCATAATCTGCAACCCTTTTAACGGTTCTCCGGTGAACGGTACTTTTTCTGCCCGCACCACCTGGCGGAACATACGCTGTTGCATACGAAGTTCCATCGGTTCGCTCAACGTTAGTTCTTGTACGCGCGACAGGATGCGATGAAAATGAAACGCAAATTCTTTCTCCATTAATCCACCGGCATCTGACGAAGTAGCCAGTGATTCTACAACGTGAATCAGGTACGCGAGAAAATTTTCAGCCGGTACAATGCGAAAGATCTCTTCCAGCAATTCATGTTTCTTTTCGAAGAACGATGGTGCTATATGTACCTGGTTGTTCTTGTGTATAAACTCGCGCCACTGTGCAGCTTCTTCGCCTACGCGTGCTTTGAGGTAAGGATGATTGAGTAGTGCCAGTACATACCGGTAGTAAAATTCATCTTTACGTTTATGCAGGTGCAGCTCAAACAGAAAATCAATAAGCGAATAATAGGGAGTACTTACCAAAGGAAAACCCATGGTAACGTTAATCGACTGTAATGATGGGGGTAAAGCATAGAGTACCGACATGAGCATATTCTCATCCGGTAGCACGATCACGGTTCGCTCGGCTATATTCTGTTCGGCCAGTAGGCGTAACGTTGTGTCGAGCTGTTGCGCCAGTAATTTCGGTTGACCGGCTTTCTGCGGAACACCGAGCACGGTAATCTTTTTAGGCTGTCCTAAATATACCTTCGGTTCAGGCGGAAAGGTTTGGCCGAGCACCTGGTGTTTTCGATATTGCCTGAAAAATGTACCGGCTTCGCGATGGGGTTCGTTTACATAGAACGCATCCTCATCCCAAAAGATACGGGCATCGCGATGTTCAGTAAACCACGTTAAGATTTTTTCTTCAGCTGATGTGAGTGCGTTGAAACCCGCAAACACATATTTCATTCCGTCCTCTTTCTTTTTACCTGCGGGTACAAACGTGTCGATGTTCTCGGCTACATGGCGGTGTATCATACCGGAGTAGCCGCTCTTCTCTTCCATCAGGTGCTGGCGAAAGGCTATATATACCGGGAATAAACTTTGCCACAGCTCCAGAAATTTTCGTTTGCTGGCAGAAGAACCAAAGTCTATTGTTTGCCAGAACTCCACGAGAAATTGCTTTTGCTCTTCGGTGAGGTAATCGAAGTATTGATCGAGTTCTTTTTGATTGCTGAGATCTTTAAACAACCCTGCTGCATTGACCAGGTATTTATCAAGCTCATCGAAATCGCGCAGCAGCATTTCTCCCCAGAAATAAAAACGGTCTAGGTTTTCATCCGAGTTGGTAATGCGTTTGAAAACACGGTATAAACTTACAATGAGCGAAAGTTTATCCGCTTCCTGCAAGTCTGAGAATGAACCAATAAACTCTTCAACGCTCAATATATTGGGTGCCCAGCGCGGAGTGTCCAATTGTTCGGCAAGCGCTTTTCTGAAATATAGCGAAGCACGTTTATTGGGAAAGATCACCGTCAGGTTGTCCCAATCGGTATATTCCTTTCTGATTGTATCGGCTATTTCCTGGATAAATGTTCTCATACTGTTTTGCACACCCGTTCATTTACATATACCAGATAACCTTTAATTTCTTCCAGGTCCATGGTTTTCAGAATGGATATATACTCGTTTACCTGATGTTCATCTTCTTTTTTAGGGGCACCGGTTTTATAATCAATAAGGATAGCCCGTTTGTCCCGTATTGTAATGCGATCAATTCTTCGTTCACTGCCGTCTGGCATGATCAGTGCTGCCTCGCGTTTTAACTGTACATCGGTTGTAAAGGAAGGTTTAAGAGAAGGATGCGTTACAATCCATTTAACAGATTCTTCTATAGCACTGCTTTCATCCTGGTGAATCAGTCCTTCTTTCATCGCCTGCTCCAGTGTTACCGTTATATCGGCTTCCGTTTTGATGCGCGACATCAGTGTATGAAGAAATATACCGTAGTTGATCTTTTTGCGCTGTTCCGTCTGCTGAAAAAATTCTTTGCCGCGTGTTCGTATCTGCAGTCGTTCGCGCCACGGAGTAATGTAGTAATGCTTCAATACAAGCGAATTGTTTACCGGTGCTTCCGTACGTTCATCTTCAATAGAACCAATGGTAAGTGTTCGGCTTCCGGAAGACCAGTATTGTTGCAACGGTTCACTGCTTTCGATAGCACGCTCGGTTAATTTACCTATATTATTTATACTGCCTGATTTGCTATAGGGCGCCAACGCAATCAATCCCTGCTCGGCACGTGTAAAGGCAACATATAGTAAGTTCAGGTTGTCAAGGTATATACGTTTACGTTCTTCGGTATAGTATTCGTGGAAGCAGGTGTTCTCAAGCTTGCTGCTATATTTCAGTGGCAGGTAGCCTATATCTTTAAATAAAGGTTCATCCGAACGACACCACAGTATAGGTGATTTCATAGGCGGATGGTTCAGCTCCCAGTTGAGAAATGGTATAACAACATAGCGGAACTGAAGTCCTTTGGATTTGTGAATGGTAATGATCTGGGCAGCATCCACACCTCCGGCAACCTGTATAGACTTTTTATGTTTGTTATCGTCCCACCACTGTAAGAACGAAGCCAGGTCACTCTTCTCGCGCATGCTGAATTCCAATACTACATCCTGAAACGCCTGCAGGTATGCAATCTCGGTAGAGAGCTTGCCGAGGTTAAACATGTGAATAAGATTTTCAACCAGTTCTACCAAAGGTAAAGCAGCGAGTATATCCTGCTGATTGGTAAACGGTGGCGGCACCAGCCTGGCAAAATCTTTTGTTTTACTATTCGAGAATAATTTATGCTGATTGGGGAATGCCTGTTGTGGCCAGAGCTTCTGGTATTCGTATGCGAGCTGGGCACGGGCTATTAAATTTTTGCCATCTTCCAATAAGCGCATGGCATTGATGAGCACCACCACCGATGCGGCCTGATCGAGTCGAAGTGATTCATTGGATACCACATCATATTTATACTCCGCCTTTGCATCGGCTGACGAGCGATACTGCATGAAGTATTGCGCAATCATCTGGCCTTCGCTGTTGTCACGAACCAGGAAGGCTATATCCCGTAAGGCTATACCTTTCTGCTGAAGTTGCTCCAATATACCAGGCAATTTCTCCAGCGAAACATCTTCGAATTTTACTTTGCCTTTATCTGCTTCATCATCATCAGCTTTGAGTGCAGTTGCTTCGGCTGTATCTAAAAACTGAATGGATATATAGCCCTTGCCGGGATGACGAAATACTTTCTGCGCGGCATCGCTATACGACTGCTGCGGAAATATAGTATTCGTTTCCTTGCTGATGATGTTGGCTGCAGTGCCAAACAATACGTTGTTGAACGTTACTACATGGCCTGCACTGCGGTAATTGGTATCGAGCGGAAATGTATCGATCATCAGTTCGCCTACATCCTGCTTTACTTTTTCCTGTAATATATTCAGATCACCACCACGCCAGCGATATATAGATTGCTTGATGTCGCCTACAATGAGACTCCGGTAATTCTGCGCAATGCCGTTCTTGATGAGCGGCAATATATTCAACCACTGAAATCCGGAGGTATCCTGGAATTCATCGATCAGAAAATGGCGATAGAAGGAGCCAACCTTTTCGTATATAAACGAAGTGTCCTGTCCCTGCATAACACCTTGTAAAAACTGCGGAGCATCAGAGAGCAACATCAGGTTGTTCTCCCGCAGATACTCGCGTAAGGTCTTCGATATATCCGAGAGCAAACCGAATACATACAGGTTTCGCAACGCTTGCTCGGCAGAGAAATAGGATATACTTTCTTTTTCAATATAGCCGATCAGCGAAGCCAGTTGAGACAACCAGAGCTGATTACCTTTTGAGGCAATGACGGATGCCTGAGGTCCCTTGGAAGGCCACTCGGTTGCGTCCACCATCATTCCCATTACCCTAACGCCCGGAGGTTTAATTTCATCTTCCAGTCCTGCTATATAGGAATATATACTTCCGGATTTACCATACTTGAAATCGGTAATGGTAAGACCATGAGCATGAAAATCTTTCAACAGGTTGCGTGCGTCCTGTCGCACTTTGTTCTCGAACTGTTTTACAACGCGCTGTAATTTCTCGCGTGTACTTTTAAAGAACTCCTTATTCTCGGTAATGCGTAGTACCTGCTCTTCAATCACTTTGAATTCTTCCTTGAAAATCTCTTTCGAGAAATCGAGGAGAGCAGCACGTATATCCCAATCTTTACCTTCTACCAATCGCTCCAGGGAAAATTCCAATACCCAGCCGCGCAGTTCATCATCATCCGAAAGATTGTCCATTACCTGGTCGATCACTTCTTCCAGCACCAGGTCGTTATCAACTTCAAGCCGAAAATTTCCCAGCAGGTTTGTCTCGCGTGTAAACGAGCGGATCACGCGCTGAAAAAAAGCATCGATGGTGCTGACGGAGAATTGCGAGTAATTATGCAGAATGAGTGAAAGCACTTCACGACTGCGGTCTTTAAATTGAGCGGGTGTAAAAAGTCTCCCTTCCTTTTCAAAATCACTTAGTATCTCTGCCGACAAGTCTTCACTTTTTCCTTTTACAAAATCATCCAGATAACGGATGATGCGGTCTTTCATCTCCTGTGTACTCTTGTTGGTAAAGGTCATGGCCAGGATATACCGGAAGTACTCCGGGTAACGCAGCGCAAGCTTCAGATATTCTTTTGCCAGCGTACGCGTTTTACCCGAGCCGGCAGAAGATCGGTAAATATGGAAGGTCTTTTCGGTCACGAGGCCGAAGTAAATCTAATCGCGGCACTTACGCAATGCACATGCTGCAGAATGCTGAATTGAAATACAGACAAGATCAAAGTGTCTCTCGCACAGGCACTTCATTGGGTAAGCGCATGTTGTTTCCGGAATATGTTTTTACCAACCGACAGAGCGGATGCCCCGATGAAGAAATTTCGTTCATCAATATTAAAAAAGTAACCTCCGAAATTGAAACTTAACTTTTAATTTACGGCCGTGTTTTCAATCAAAGACTCACTAAAAAGCATTATCTTGAATTAAATCTGCCTATGCTGCGCAAGCTTTATTTACTGGGTCCGAAGATCGCTTATTCATTCCCGGTTCAGTTACTGTTCAACAACATCGCGCGTAACCATGTGTTAATGCTGTGCTGGGTGGTGCTTTTTGCTATGGTTACCGGCAGCTTCGGTAAATATCTGGGTATACCCTATCTCTTTCTCGATCCGGAGTATCTCAACGAAGTAAACTTCAGAAGCTTTTTTATTATGGGACTTGTAACGGCAGGTTTCATTACGGCTTTTCATATTACCTGCTATATAACCGATGGACACCGGTTTACTTTTGTAGGTACGTTGTCGCGGCCCTTCTCACGGTTTGCGCTTAACAACAGTATTATACCCGTTGCGTTCATGATCACCTATGTGTATGAACTTGTCGAGTTTCAGATCCACAACGAATATAGTACACCCGGAAGCCTCGCGTGGAATCTGACCGGTCTTGTTACTGGCTATGTTGTGATGACGCTTGTCTTCTTTATATACTTCTGGTTCACCAATAAAGATATATTCAAGTATGTAGTCTGCCGCATCGATGAGAAGATCAAGCAGAATGTACAGGTAACACGGGCGAGTGTTATGAAGAAGCTGGATATAGCGCGCAAGAAACAGGTGCGTGTTGATAATTACCTGGACTACGATTTGAAAGTAAAAGAAGTAGA
>DJFR01000062.1:26928-52145 GCA_002432545.1 Flammeovirgaceae bacterium UBA5867
ATCTTTAAAGATTACCCGGTGTTTCAGCTTCCGGCAGCTTCCAGCTTTATTATATTCCTTACGGTGTTTGTTATGATGGCCGGTGCATTCTCTTACTGGTTCGGAGGCTGGTCTGCAACGGTAGCCATACTGCTTTTCCTCGTGTTTAATTACCTGGTGGGTGAGGAGTTCTTTACCAAAAAGTATGAAGCATTCGGATTGGACTATCAACGACCACCTGTAGCTTACTCGATTGAATCGCTGCAACGACTGAATGACAGCACACATATTCAGCGCGATCGACTCGCTACATTTACCATGCTGGAGAACTGGCGTAAGAAATTTCCGGCTGATCATAAACCAAAAATGGTTTTTGTCTGCGCAAGTGGTGGTGGTAAACGTGCTGCGTTGTGGACACTTACAGCCATGCAGGCCTCTGATAGTTTGACGAATGGTAAATTACTGGAGAACACCATTCTTATTACCGGTGCTTCCGGAGGATTGATTGGTGCNNATGATGCACAGGCGCAAGATCGCTACCGATAATTTGAATCCGCTTATATTTAGTCTCATGGCGAATGACCTTTTTGTAGGCTTCACCAAATTTGAGTATGGCGGAAATTTCTATTATCGCGATCGCGGCTATACATTCGAAGAGCAGCTCAACCAGATTACGGAAGAACTTCTGAACAAACCTATCGCTGCATATGATAGTGCGGAGAGACACGCGGTGATACCAATGATGATCCTTACCCCAACCGTTGTAAATGATGGACGCAAACTATATATAGCGGCACGACCGGTGTCGTTTATGAATTATGATATACTTAATTTTCCGAAGCATGCCTCCCCGAAGATAAGCGGTGTTGATTTTCAGACACTGCTGGAAGATCATAACGGTGCTAACCTGCGGTTCCTGTCGGCATTGCGCATGAGTGCTACGTTCCCCTATATTACGCCCAACACAACGCTACCTACAGAGCCTGCTATTAAAATTATGGATGCCGGTATATCTGATAACTTTGGCGTATCCGATGCTGTGCGCTTTCTTTATGCGTTTAAAGACTGGATTGGCGAAAATACTTCCGGAGTAGTTTTTGTCTCGATCCGCGACTCTCCGAAACTTGATAACGTAAAACAAAAAACAGGACAGACGATCGTAGATGATTTCACGCAGCCGATCAGCAGCGTCTATAACAACTTTGAAAACTTCCAGGATATAAACAGTGATATGCTGATTGGACACGCGAAGTCGTGGTTCAACGGTCCTATCGATCGCATCGATCTTCAATACAAGACAGAAACGTATTTGCCGATTCTGCAAAAGATGGACAGCATTCGTCAGAATAATTCGCGGGCTTCGCTAAGCTGGCGCCTCACCACGCGCGAGAAATATAGCATTGAGTATACCATCAACTCAACAGAGAACCAGGCACAGTTGATGCGACTCGCGGAGTTGCTGGGAGATTCAGTGGTTGTTAACCGTTGATCATTGTCCGTTAATCGGTATCCGTTAATGATGATCCGAAGATATACTTTGTTGCTTGTGTGACTTCGTGTAAATGGCTCCCCATAAACTCGCTACTGTAAAATATACTCTGCTAAATTATCACTAAACAAGCCTGCAGCCAGCTGCTAGCAACCAGCAGCTTTTTTAACCTATATTGCAGGCGAATGACATCACACGAGCAACTACAAAAAACATTCGAGCTCATTAAACTCGAGCGGCAGGCTGACCTGGAATACTATCGTCAGAAAGTTTTGCTGCGTTCTATTCACGAACGTACCAAAGAAGGAACAACCTGGTATCCGCTGCGTTTTAACCGCGACTATATTGGTACAGGCGAACGTCTTATTATAGAGGTAGAGCGAACCAATCACCTCGATCAGCCGCATGCTTTTCAGAGTGGTAAATCGGTGAGTGTATTTTCCAATGCATCGGGTAAACCGGAGCGGGAACATGTGAATGGTGTGGTGAATTATGTTCGTGATAATGTTATGTCCATTACACTGAACAGCGATGATGTTCCGGATTGGATTGAAGATGGTCTCGTAGGCGTGGATGTGATGTTTGATGAGATGAGCTATCGCGAAATGGAATTCGCACTGAAAGAAGTGATGAAGGCCGAAGATAATCGCGTGGCCATGATGCGAGAGATATTGCTGGGAACAGAGAAGAGTTTGAGACTGAAAGCGGAAAGTGTAAAGCTTGCCGATGACGGAGTCCATGCTATACCAACAACATCACTGTTGAATACAAGTCAGCATGAAGCGCTTACCAAAGTGATGGAGACTGCAGATGTTGCATTTGTTCACGGCCCTCCGGGNNGTTTGTGCACCCAGTAATGCAGCTGTTGATTTACTCGCTGATAAACTATCGGAGCAGGGCATGAACGTACTGCGTATAGGACACCCGGCACGCGTTACAGAACAATCGCTTAGCAAAACAATGGACGCGCGTATAGCAGCTCACAGTAATTATGGTGAATTGCGCGAGATACGCAAGCGCATGGAGCAACTGCGAACACAGGCATCGAAGTATAAACGCAACTTCGGCTTTCATGAACGCGAGCAACGTAAACTGTTGAAGCAGGAAGTAAAACTCTTGAAGTCGGATGCCGACATGCTCGAGTTCTATATTATAAACGATCTGTTGCAAAACAGCGATGTGATCTGCGCTACACTGGTGGGTTCGTCACATCCGACCCTGCGTGGTAAAAAATTCAGAACAGCATTTATAGATGAAGCGGGTCAGGCATTAGAGCCTGCATGCTGGATACCTATACTTCGCGCGGAGCGAATAATTTTTGCGGGCGATCATTTACAATTACCGCCTACTATAAAGTCAAACGAAGCTGCGAGACTTGGATTGTCCAAAACACTTTTTGAAAAAGGAATTGAGAAACATCCGGGGCAATCTTCCATGCTGCAAGTTCAGTATCGAATGCATGAAGACATCATGAAATTCTCTTCTCAATATTTTTATAACGATGAGCTTGTCGCAGATGATTCGGTTAAACATGAATTACTTCGTCCGAACCAGGCACCGGTAGAATTTATTGATACCGCGGGTGCAGGTCATGCCGAAGAACAAGATAAAGAAACACTCAGTCGCTTTAATCATGAGGAAGCACAGGTGTTGATCAGTCGCGTGGAGAAACTTGCCGAAGAAGCTGGTATAGATGAATGGCTTGCGCAGCGAATTACTCTTGCTATAATTACTCCGTATCGTGCGCAGGTAGACTATATCGTAAAACTTACCGATGCATCAGCTATACTTGAGCCTATACGTACATTGATCTCCATTAACACTGTAGATGCTTTTCAGGGACAAGAGCGCGATGTAATTGCGATAAGCTTCGTGCGCAGCAATGATAAAGGTGAAGTGGGCTTCCTCGGAGATATACGAAGAACCAACGTGGCGATGACACGTGCCCGAAAGAAACTCATTATGGTCGGAGACAGTGCTACGCTCGGCTCGCATCCGTTTTACCTCGAGCTCATCGAGTATGTTCAACAAAAAGAATTCTATAAAAGCGTTTTCGAGTTGGAGTAATTTTCGTTCCTGCAGAGTGCGCAGATTTTCGCAGAAGTGTTTGTTGTATTGATCTGTATATATCTGCGCCTTCAGATCTCAAAAGTATTTATCTATGGTGTATGCAGACTATATATTAAAATTCTACCAGTCGTTGTCGATTGATGTGAAGTTGCCGGAAGGGGTGGAGTTTATGAATCCGTACCAGGATGCTGTTGCCTTTGAGCTGAGCCGACAGTTCTACGAAAAGTTTTATAGCGATAATAATCCGCGAACGCTGATCTTCGGTATTAACCCCGGCCGGTTTGGCGGAGGTATAACCGGAGTTCCCTTTACAGATCCTGTAAAATTAGAGAAGCTCGGTATAGCCAATAACCTGAAAAAGAAAGTGGAGCTCTCGGCAGATTTTATTTACGCCATGATTGACGCATACGGTGGTGCCGAAAAATTCTATCATGATTTTTATATCACAGCACTCAGTCCGTTAGGGTTTATGAAGGATGGCAAGAATCTGAATTACTATGATATAAAAGTATTGCAACAGGCTGTTGAACCTTTCATGTTGAAATGTATCCGACAGCAACTCGACTTTGGTGTTAACCGCCAGCGATGTTACTGCCTGGGTGAAGGTGATAATTTTAAATACCTGTCATCGATCAACAAAAAGCATAACTTCTTTGAGGTAGTCATACCGTTGGCACATCCTCGTTTCATCATGCAGTATAAGCGTAAAAGCATCGATGTATATATCCAGGACTATATGCGAAAGTTCAGGAGCTGAGGTGTCAATGTATTTAGCTAAGCGTTAGCGCATCCTTTTAAAACGTGACCGCCAGCGGACAGATCCGTTCGCATTTGATCGCAAAAATATCTGAATAGTGCTTAAATCACGTAGAATCGGTGATTTTTTCGATGGCATTGATCTTGGGACTTCCTTGAAAATTTTGGACTCCTATAAGTGAACTAACCCAGGTTACATGTTATTCAACTACATTAAAATTGCATTTCGTTCGTTGTTAAAATTTAAAGGATATGCGGCAATCAACCTGCTTGGTCTCGCGCTCGGGCTTGCGGTTGGTGTTCTTATAATGCTGTATGTGTTCGATGAAATGTCGTACGACAAGTTTCATGCAAACAAAGATCGGATCTACCGTGTAGAAAGCCAGTTTAATAAAATTGCTTCCGGTGAAAATGAAGCGATGGCAACCAACGCGTGGCCGGTAGGGGTAACGTTGAAGAAAGATTTCCCGGAAGTAGAGTCGGTGGTATATGCTAAGAGCGGTTCTATGCTCGTGCTCAATCATAATGATAAAAAGCTGAAGCAAAAGATACACTTTGTATCCCCGGAGTTTCTCTCCATGTTTTCGTTCCCGCTGGTAAAAGGAAATTCTGATAAGGCGTTAACAGAACCCTATACGGCCGTAATTACTGAGTCGATGGCAGCAAAACTCTTTCCCGGTGGCGATGCCATGAGTAAAAGTATTATACTGGCCGATACACTTCAATTCATAGTAACCGGTATACTGAAAGATATACCTTCCAACTCGCATATACAGCTGGACATTGCTTTATCCTTTGCAACGTATCCATTGATGGATAAAGATTTTACCTACGATGAGGGCTGGGGTAATATTAATGTTTCAAACTATATTTTACTGAAGGAAGATTCGGATATAGAATCTTTTCGTGCCAAAGCCAGAAATGTTTATACCGAACACGCCAGCAATATGCTGAAGGAATGGGGAACGGAAGCTAACGTTATATTTACTCCGCTTCCGGATATATACCTTCATACGAAGAATGGCGGTACTATGGGCCCTACCGGGAGTATTGATCGCGTATACCTGGTATCGGCTATTGCAGCGTTTGTTATTTTGCTTGCGTGTATAAATTTTGTGAATCTTACCACCGCGCGCTCGGTATACCGTGCAAAAGAAGTTGGCCTGCGGAAAGTAGTAGGCTCTACCCGCGGTACACTCATTCGTCAGTTTCTCAGCGAATCATTTGTGCTTACCTGTATAGCATTGCTGTTTGCTGTTACAATCGCGGGTGTGTTGTTGCCGATCTTCAACCAGTTGCTCAATAAATACTATACGTTGAATACATTGGTAAGTCCTGCTGTACTGGCCGGTATAGCTTGTCTTGTTGTAGCGGTTACATTTCTCTCCGGTTATTATCCGGCCTGGGTTATGTCGGGCCTGCGTCCGGCAGAAGTATTGAAAGGAAAACTGCAGTCGAGCGCACGCGGAGTACAACTGCGCAGAGTACTCGTAGTATTTCAGTTTGTTATTTCGTTGAGCCTGGTGTTGGGAACGCTTATCGTTATCAACCAGCTTCGTTTCATGCAGCAGCAGGAGCTTGGCTTTGCCAAAGACGAGATCTTTGTAGTAAATGCAGCACGTGCTAAATCAGCAAACGCAGAAGCGTATGAGACATTCCGCAATGAGATCCGATCGCTTGCTTTTGTAGAGGATGTGACATTTACGAATTCACTACCGGGTAATCCGGGTTGGATAGGACAAGTATCTTTTCCGGAAGGTAAATCCGGTGACGATGCTATCAGTGTGGAGTATATGGCAATCGATGATCACTATATGCAGACGCTTGGTATCAAACTGATTGCAGGCGAGCGTTTCGATAAAGATCACGCAGCCTTGTTAAAGAATGGTTTGATCTTGAATGAGACAGCAGTTTCTGATTTTGGATGGGCATCACCGGAAGAGGCGATCGGCAAGAAAATTACTTCGCCATCGGGTTATCCGGAAGGAGAAGTGATTGGTGTTGTAAAAGATTACCACCAGTTTGGACTCCGGCAAAATATAGGGCCTATGGTGATGGACTTCAACCCCAACGTAAGCTATATGTATGCGATACGGTATAAAGCTGCCGATACGCAACAATTGATTGAAAATATGAATGCACTCTGGCAAAAACATTTTCCCGGTTATGATTTCAATTACTTCTTCCTCGATCAGGATTTTGAGCGCCAGTATCAATCCGAACAGAAGCTGGCAAATGTATTTGGTTTGTTCTCCATCGTA
Source organism: Flammeovirgaceae bacterium UBA5867 (assembly GCA_002432545.1). Lineage (GTDB taxonomy): Bacteria > Bacteroidota > Bacteroidia > Cytophagales > Cyclobacteriaceae > Ohtaekwangia. Next base: position 33,484 of record DJFR01000062.1, read on the forward strand.
ACCATTGCCATTGCTATGATTGGTTTGCTGGGACTGGTGTCTTTCATGGTATTGTCTAAAACAAAAGAGATTGGTGTACGCAAGGTGCTGGGAGCCGATATATTTCAGATCACAAAACTGCTTTCAAAAGAATTTATATTCCTGGTAGTTATAGCGAACGTTATTGCTATACCAATTGCATGGCTTACGGCAAGTCGCTGGCTGGAAAATTACGCCACCCGTATCAGCATAAATCCGCTGGTGTTTGTAATCGCCTTTATCGTATTGCTGCTAATCACGCTGGTTACAATAAGTTTCCAAACGGTTAAAGCGGCATCAGCCAACCCGGTGGATTCCCTGCGAAGCGAATAATATATAGCGAACGTTTTTATATACTTGTAATATGATCCTCAATTACATAAAACTCTCTTTTCGTAATTTACTTCGCGATAGCATTTATGCAGCAATTAATATAGGCGGACTCGCACTTGGAATTGCTGCCAGTATTATGCTGATGCTGTGGGTGCAGGAAGAACTGAGTTACGATGCTTTTCACAGCAACGCAGACCGTATCTATAAAATAAATGCAAAGTTTGTAAACAATGGAAACGAAACGGCCTGGAGCGTAACACCCGGACCTATCGCTGTATTTGGTAAGCAGAACATTCCTGCTATAGAAGAAGCTGTACGTATATCTGATGAATACGGCACTGCCTTGTTTACCTATGGCGATAAGAAGATAACCGAAGACCGCCCCAAGGCTTTTGTGGATAATAACTTCTTTAAAGTATTTGATGTAAACTTTATAAAGGGGAGTTCTGATAAACCGTTCCCCGATATACACTCGGTTATTATCTCGGCATCTGTTGCTCAGAAAGTGTTCAACACAACGGACGCGATAGGCAAAGTTTTCAAGTTTAATGAAGATAAGGAATATACTGTCAGTGGTGTTATAGAAGACTTTCCGCAGAACTCCACCTTGCAGTATGTTGTATTTTTTCCGTTTGAAATACTGGTTAAGAATTACAGGGCCAATGCTTACTGGAAGACGCTCGAATCTGACTGGGGAAATTATAATTACCATACATTTTTATTGTTGAACGAAACGGCCTCTGCAGATTCTGTCGCAAATCGTCTTACGGCCATACATCATGCCAATCAAAAAGAAGCGGAGTCGCTTACCTATATCGCGCAGCCACTATCCAAAATTCATTTGTACGGTGCCGATATGAGTGAAGAAGGTATACAGACGGTTCGTATATTTTTTATTATTGCACTGGCCATATTACTGATTGCCTGTATCAACTATATAAACCTGGCTACCGCGCGCGCTACCAAACGTGCAAAGGAAGTAGGTGTTCGCAAAACCGTTGGAGCCGATCGTAGCAAGCTCATTGTCCAATTTCTGAGTGAATCCGCAATCATATCCGTATTGTCATTGTTGTTGTCGCTCGTACTCATACAGCTTGCTATACCTTTCTATAATGTACTGGCAGGTAAAACACTTTCGTTCGATCTCACCAATGCCACCGTGGTATATTTGGTTGTTGGTTCATTGTTGCTTACCTGGCTTGTCTCCGGTATATATCCGGCCCTGGTACTTTCGGCATTCAAGCCGATGGAAGTAATTCGTGGTAAACTTACCATCAGTGGTGGCAACTCAACGTTCCGAAAGATACTGGTGGTTACACAGTTTGCGTTGTCCATTATGATTATCATTGGTACGCTGGTAGTAGGTGAGCAGCTTGCGTTTATCCGCGACCGGAAGCTGGGCTTTAACAAAGAACATATATTTACTTTTGGTATGCGCGGCAAGATGTACGATAACAAGAATACCATTCGTAATGAATTACTCCGTAATCCCGCGATAGTAGATGTATCGTTCGCCAACCAGGATGTGCTGGATATAGCGAACACAACCAGCGATACCGGTTGGGATGGTAAAGAAGAAGGAAATGAATTCATGGTGCATGGTATGGCCATTGATGAGAATTTTATGAAGGCGATGGACATGGAAATCGTAGAAGGTGAAGGCTTCCGCGATGCCGTAAGCGATAGTGCTTCCTATATATTGAATGAGACAGCGGTAATGGAAGCCGGTATTAAAGATCCGATCGGCAAATCATTTACACTCTGGCAAACCAAAGGGACGATTAAAGGCATAATGAAAGATTTTCACCATCGGTCTATTCATAAAAAAATAGAACCTACTGTTTTTGTTTACCGACCCAACTGGTTTTGGCTGGTATATATTAAAACCAACGGTACACAAAACGAGCAGGCCGTTGCCGCAGCGCAGGCTATATGGAAGCAGTATAATCCGGCTTATCCGTTTGAGTATAAATTCCTGGACGATGCCTATGATAAAATGTATAACAATGAAGAGCGCCTCGGTAAGTTATTTACAGGCTTCTCGGCTATCGCCATTTGCATTTCGTGTTTAGGATTGTTCGGGCTCGCTACTTTTACAGCCGCGCAACGTGTTAAGGAAATCGGTATTCGTAAAGTAATGGGAGCATCCATCAACCAGATTATTATACTATTGTCCAAAGACTTTTTATGGCTGGTAGTTATTGCGTTTGCTATAGCAGCACCGCTGTCGTGGTATATTATGGAACAGTGGCTTGCCGACTTCGCCTATCGTGCGCCTATAGCATGGCCTGTATTTGTCATTACAGGAAGTATTGTATTGGCGCTGGCGTTTTTGACCATGAGTTTTCAAACCATAAAGGCTGCGCTGGGCAACCCGGTAAATTCATTGCGTAGTGAGTAGTTTGAATATATAGTTGTTACACAGATATATAGTATAGGGCAGCAAATCGTCTGCCCTTCTTTTTAGATGCGAAACGAAAAACCAAGATATACTTTGGTAGGTGCTTCATCAGTCAGACCTATGTTCGTAGCAATATCTACTTTTACATTGGGAGATACGTTGTAAATCAATCCGCCATTGGCAGTAAACCAGTTGCCACCGGAGTAGAACGTACCCAGTCCTTCAACATAAAAATCCAGGTTGCCGGCCAGTGGTCCGCCCAGTACAATTGTCTGGAAGTAACTGAGTTCGCGACTGCCTTCGCCATCCGGTACAAAATCAAATTGTGCCTGTGCACCTAAACCAATTTTTTCAGAGAGATCATACGCGAACGGAAATCCAACGCCATAGATAACATCCGAATCAAACGGATTGCCGGAGAGAAAAGTAACATACGGTATAACACCCAGTGCTGTGCGTGTATCCCCATCGTTGCCCCAGAAGTTATGCTTCAGGCGAATTGTAGTGGCGCCAAAACCTTTGTCATACGTTTCTGCATGTATATCCTGGTAAATGTTGTAAGCCTCAATACCGAAATGGATATCCCACGATGGAGCGAGCCCCATTTTATATAGACCATTAATCACATTGATGGTGCGTTCGCTATCTCCCTGCGTGGCCTTGCTCCACTTCACTACATCACCTTCAAACTGAAAATGGCCCGGGTCTACGGTAATGGGTGATTCCGTTACATCAGGACGATCGATGCTGAACTCGCGCATTTCGCTTCGCGGAGTAGGGTTAAAGAGAGAGTACCGTTTGGAGTCCTGTGCACGAACCGTGAGTATGGTGCTGAAGATCACTATAAAAAGTATACATGAACGCATGGTGTGAAGGGGTTGATTAAGCTAATCTAGAAAAAGTATTGTATTGTTCGAAAGAGAGGTGCTGCATCGATCCGCTATTTTAAACTCTGGTAAAACTTGCTAATTCGATTGAAACCATACACCGTCTTTTCTTTTTCTCGGTCATATTGCTAACTTTTCCACCCCAAGCTACCGCTTCAACTTAAGTTTACATGAAAAACCGTGCTCTTAAATACACGATTGCTTTTGGTGCCATAGGACTGCTCATTGCTGTTCTTATTGCGTATGTGGAACGAAGAACCGTTTCAACCTATCAGCGAAACCTGCCTTATATTTCTTTAGGCGACAATGTTAAAAACCGCGTGACCCAGGCTCATCTATGGTTTGAGGAACTCATGGCCGGTGATGCTTCGCTGAATTTTGAACGCGATGTTCTGCCGCTTTTCAATTCATCAAAAGATATTCTGCAATCAGCTTATGATGGCAAGGACAACGAGCTTGGAAAATTTGCCAAGAGCGATGACGAAGAAACACAGGTTATAATAAAAGAGTCACTGGTAAGTCTCGATAAACTTTTAACTACAGCCAAAGAGCGGTGGAAGTTTAAACAGCAGCCTCACACAACGGTATCGACACCCGCAGTGGTAGATAGCACCGGTGCCATCATTCAGCCTGCTATTACGGCCAGTTCTGGTGAAGAAGCTGGTGGTGTGCTTGACCAGGAGTTTGATACCAACTACGCTAATTTTCAGAGTAAGATGGATCGGCTCATTGAACATATCAACCTGAATGTTAGAACGGATGCTTCTTTTATAGATGCACTCTCGTGGGTCTCGATCATATCATTGCTTATCGCGTTTGCTTTTCTCTGTCTCATGTTATACCGCCTGCAAAGCAGTGGCGATAAACTTGTGCAGGAAAACAATCAACGCCTCGATGCACAAAGTAAAGATGTAGGAGCACTAACCGGTTTTGTGGAATCAATCTCAGCCGGTAATTATAATGTAGAACTTGATGCGCTTGCTGATGAGAACCTCGGCAATACGCTGTTGACCATGCGTAACAAGCTGCGTAACAATGCAGAAGACGATCGTAAACGGAACTGGTCTACTACCGGTTTGGCGCAGGTAGGAGAGATACTGCGAACGTCTACAAGTTCAACTGAAGAGCTATTTGATAATATTATACGCTTCGTGGTGAAATATACCAAGAGCAACCAGGGTGGCTTGTTCATTTTGAATGAAGATGAGAATGATAAGTCGCTGGACCTTGTTGCCTGCTATGCATTTGAGCGTAAGAAATTTTTAAAGAAGAAAGTAACGGCTGGTGAAGGACTGGTAGGACAATGCTATATGGAAGGCGAGCGTATTTACCTGCTCGAAGTTCCGCAGGAGTATATATCGATTACTTCCGGTTTGGGAGGTTCCAACCCCAATGCACTGCTGATGGTACCACTGAAAGTGAACGAGCAGATATATGGTGTAATCGAGTTGGCAACCTTTGGCAAGTACCAGGAATATGAAATAGAACTGGTGGAGAAACTTGCCGAAAGTATAGCCTCTACTATATCTACAGTACGTGCCAACGAAAGTACCCGCGTTCTCCTGGAGCGTACGCAACAGCAGGCTGAAGAAATGCGTGCACAGGAAGAAGAGATGCGCCAGAACATGGAAGAGCTCGAAGCTACGCAGGAAGAAATGCGCAGAAAAGAAAAGCACATTCAGGCGATGCTCGATGGTGAAAAAGAACGCAACGAGATCAGCCAGCGTAATCGTAAAGTATTAATGGAGCTCACCAAAAACCGCGATGTACAATCCGGTAACTGGAACGCAGCCCTTGAAAAGATAACATCTACAATTTGTAATCAACTTCATGTATCACGTTGTAGCGTGTGGTCACTCAACGATCTGCGCAACAGGCTTAAAAATGAAAAGTTATATTCTCAACGTGATCGTTCCTTTACTGACGGAAATGAATTGCTGGCCAAAGATTATCCGGGCTACTTCGAGGCACTTACCCGCGAAGATGTAATTGTAGCCAACGATGCATTGACCAACGCAGCAACACGTGAATTTGCCAATACATATTTCAACACGCTGGATATACAATCATTACTGGATGTTCCTTTCTTTAATGAAGGACGCATTGCCGGGGTGATCTGCTGCGAACATCAATACGAGCAGAAGCAATGGACGGAAGAAGATATAGAGTTTCTGAAGTCGTGTGCCGACCTTGTAACGGTGGCCTTCAACACGATGAAGATCAACACCATGATTGAAAGTCTCAACGGTGCACAGGAAACACTTCAAACCATTATCGATAATATACCACGCGCTGTGTTCTGGAAAGATAAGGAGCTTCGCTTCCAGGGGTGTAACCGTATCTTCGCGCAGGTTGCCGGTAAAAAATCACACAAGGAACTCATCGGGTTTACAGACTTTGATATGCCCTGGAAAGATCATGCGGAAGCATATCGCGCAGACGACCTGTCGGTAATGAATAGCCGCAAGTCGCGCATCGACATGGAGGAAAAGAACACCAACAGTAACGGAGAGGTATCATGGGTACTCACTAGCAAAGTGCCGATCATGAATCAGCATGGAGAAGTAACCGCTGTGCTGGGTATGTTCGAGGATATTACCGATCGCAAACGCAGGGAAGAAGACATTCAGGGCAAGTTAAAAGAACTGGAGCAGCTCAAAAAGACACTCGAAAGCAGGACAAATTGATCTTTTTTTAGAGAAAGTATTACATCTGTCGTGTGAGGAGTATTCAGGTAAAACAATTTTTAGCCTGACTTTTACTATTTTTACTGATTATTACTCAACTACCCGTAATATGAATTATCGCTTTTTCATTTCTATGGCTGCGTGCATGACGCTTAGCGTCTCCCTTTTTGCGCAGGGCGAACGTAAAGATAAAACGGCCGTTACATACGAAGAGATATATGACGAGCCGTATTCCATCAACAAATTATTTGTTGGTATCATGCCGTTGTATGGTGAGTTGTTTGCAACCAACGTAAACGCTGGCTTTGGTGCAGAAGCTGCATACTACTACAAAGACAAGTTCGACTTCAAGGTTCATTTCCGTAAAACATATAGCCAGCAGTTCTTTGATTTTGCCCGCGATCTTTCGGTAAAGCAAAGCAGTGTTGATAACCGCGCAGAAGTATATAATTACTACGAGTTTGGAGCAACCTATCACGTAAAGGATTTTGAAGAAAGCTCCAAGACTAAAATGTTCCTCTATAAGAAAAGTTACCGCGGTGATAAGTGGGCGGCCCGTGTTCCGCTCAGTGCCGATGTACCTTGTAAAGTAAGAAAGATATACGGTGTACGCCTCGGAGGTATAATCTGGGATAGCTCCACAGACCTTGAACGTGCACTCGATGCACAAGGCCTGAACAACAACGCCTTGGTAACAGCAGAAGGCAAGCCACTGCCACTACAAGAATATAACACCAACGGCAAACTTCAGAATGTACATGCTTTCACCAACATTGCATCCAAAGGTTTATACCTGGGTGGGTCTATGACCTGGATCAAGAACGTGGCGGTAAACTTTGACAAGTTTGAGGAAGGTGTTGACGACCTGATGTTTACTGCGTATGCAGATATACTCTTTGCACCATCCATGACGCTGGATGACGTTATGTATACCGAGAAAGATGAATTTGGTGCTGCTATAGCAGGCTCGACAGCCACCTACGCTGTAGATCCACTGAAGACTAAAAAGATCGGTTTCCGTTTGGGTGTGGATGGACGTTTCAACCGTCAGTTCGGATGGTCGTATGGTGCAGAGGTAGGCTACCGTCCTTCTCTGGAGAAAAGAACATTCTATGCATTGCTGAAGATAAGCTTCCCGGTATTTGGTACGAACCTCGACTATAAAGTTGAGTCGTTCGGTAAGTAAGTATACCTGGTAACAAATACTATGAAAGGGATAACAGATCTGTTATCCCTTTTTCTTTTTGATTCGGTTGAACAGTTGCTTTACTTCGCTTTATGGCTGAGGTATTGATCAGGAATATAAAGGGATTGGTACAGGTGCGTGAGCAAACTATACTGCGCGTGGCGGGTAATGCCATGGCAGATTTACCTGTTATTGAAAACGCATTTCTTTGTCTTAAAGATGGCGTCATTGATGCATTCGGCAAGATGGAAGAGCTGCCATCAATACGGGCAACGCAAACAATAGATGCTACCGGGCGATTTGTATTCCCTTCATTTGTTGACTCGCACACACATCTTGTTTTTGCTGCCAGTCGTGAAGAAGAATTTGTGATGAAGATCAAAGGGGCAACTTATGCCGAGATCGCTGCGAAGGGTGGAGGTATACTTAACTCGGCCCGTAAACTTCAACAAACATCCGAAGATGAATTGTTTGAACGCACCCTGGCACGTGCCCATGAAATTATACGGACGGGTACCGGTACCGTTGAAATAAAGAGTGGCTACGGCCTCACTACACGCGATGAGCTGAAGATGCTACGCGTAGCAAAACGCCTTGGTAAAGAAACACCGTTAACGGTTAAGACAACCTTTCTGGGTGCACATGCTGTACCAGCTGATAAATCGAAGGAAGACTATATTCGGCAGATTATTGAAGAGATGATTCCCGCTGTAGCAGAAGAAAAGCTTGCTGACTTTATAGATGTATTTTGCGAACAGGGATTCTTTACCGTGGAAGACACCGAGCGTATTGTAGAAGAAGGCAAGCGTTATGGCATGCGGCCGCGCATTCATGCAAACCAGCTTCATCGTTCGGGCGGAGTTCAGGTAGGAGTAAAAACAAATGCACTCAGTGTCGATCATCTTGAAAATATAGGAGACGAAGAGATCGAAGCATTGAAGAACAGCAGCGTTATGCCTACAGCGTTGCCGGGTGCTGCATTCTTTTTAGGATTGCCGTTTCCACCTGCGCGCCAATTGATCGATGCGGGACTTCCACTTGCTATTGCATCAGACTATAATCCCGGCTCAGCACCCAGTGGCAACATGCCGTTGATGATTGCCTTTGCCTGTATAAAAATGAAAATGACTCCGGAGGAGGCTATCAACGCTGCCACCATTAACACGGCCGCTGCATTAGGTGTGGAGCATACGCATGGCAGTATAACAAAAGGTAAAGCAGCTAATATATTTATCACGAAGCCTATGCCTTCGCTCGCATTCGTACCCTATTCGTTCGGAAGTAATCTTATTGAAACTGTAATCCTGAACGGGAAGCTATATCATTCTGAAATATAACCTGCCGGCATAATCTACCCGTGGTTGATGTACTGAAAGCGGTAATAATTTCGAACCCACATGTATATACCGGCCAGTGTATGAAAGGCAATGAAGAGCACGAGTGGAATTTTGAATAGCACCAATACGATTAACGCCATCGTCTGTAAAAACACAAATGACATCAGTTGTTCCTGCGTACGATCTTTCGAGTAAAGCAATCCTTGCTGGAATATGAGGCTCGATATAAAGAACAATATACTCTGCACCAATACAGCTAATGTCAGATGAGGCGGGAAGTAAGTTATCACCAATCCAATCTCGATAAGCGTAAGCAACAGCATCGTTGTTATTGTATACCGTAATCTTTTGAAGAAAGTAAGTGGCAATTGTCGCATCAGGCTGAAATGAAAATTTTCAAAGCGATGTAATTCCCGTAACCACGGTGTCTGGGCCGAAGCTGCAATCACAATACCCATTGCTAGTAACCTGTGATCGTAAGCGTCTGCGCGATACAGGTATATAACTCCCAACAGCAGTGCTCCGCCAAATACCTTGCTGCCAATCAACATCAGCGGTTGACGTCTTAAAAACCACTCGATGAAAAAAATCGGATAAGGCTTGCTGAATGCTCTGTCGAAGAAGCGTTTGACGCGGTTTACTTTACGTTCCTGGTTGGGATGATTCAATGCATAATATAGTCTTGCAGTGCCCAGGATCATGAGTGTGAGAAGCACGAGTATAATTAATCCAACAGAAGTTGTCATGTGGTGCTTAACCGCAACAGCGATCAGAAATATACCATATATACTTGCCGGGGCCGCCTGGTTGAAAACGGTGAGGAACACAGCCCGCCACTGATCTTTCTTATTCAATAAAGCGAACATAAAGAGAAACTCATTTTCATTCCTCCGCAGCGTTTCCGTGTTGAAGGATATCACCTTGAGTATATATAGTGTCCAGATGGTAAAGGGTATCAATAACAACAGTGGACTGCTTACGAAAAATTCTGCGAGTGCTATATGATCGTGGCCGCGCATAAAGCCCCCGGCAAGTCCGACTACCAATAAAAAGAAGCTCGCGTTTTGCCGATAGTACTCGCGCGCAAAGACTCGCTGAACAATAATGTCTTCAGGTTTCATCCGGGTGTCAGCGTTTTGTTTTCTACGGTATATATACCATTAACCGGCAACAGCTCACTCTCCAGCACCTGGTGCGATGATACCAGGAATGTTACTCCCGCTTTGCTCACACGCTCTTCCATCAGGTGTAATAATATGTTACGTGCAGCTCCATCCAGCGTAATCAAGGGTTCATCCAGTATGATTAGTTCCGGGGCACCCAAAAAGGCAAGTGCCAGCGATACCTTCTTCAGCATACCACTTGAATGTGTTTCACATGGCTTCTCGTAGTAAGCAGATATACCGAACGCCTCCACCAGTGATTGTAGTTGCGCTGCAGACGCACCTTTGGCTTTGCCAACGAACTTGAACAGATCTTTCGGAGTGAGGAAGCCAGGATACAACGGCTCGGCTTCACTATAGTTTACCTTTTTACGATAGGCCACGGGTTGCCCGTGTAAATCAGGGCCGCCCTCAAAACGAATTGTGCCCTGGCAGGGATGTAAACCTGCCAACGATTTGAAGAAAGTAGTCTTGCCCGAGCCATTTTGTCCCTTTACCCAGTAAACCCCTTGGGTAAACTTGACCTCAGAAAGTGCCAGAATCAGCTGATCACCATAGCTTTTTGAGAAATTCCGGATAACCAGCATGACGATTTATTGTGTTTGTGAAAAATATTTTGGCGTTTGTCTTAAACTTTTTCGCGTTTGTCGCATCTAATAGTAAAGAATGAGGCTTACACCCGAACTTTGGTTTAATATTTGTCGTACATATCGAAAATAGAATTACAAAAACATGCGCTTAGGAAGAATAGTAATGGTGATGATCATGGCCGGGGCAGCTGCTCTGGAGGTGATCGCGCAGGAGCGCGAACAAAACAATCCGCCGGTACAATCTGAACATATTGATATTGCAAAATCAGTACGAATATTTCCGAACCCGGCCGTAGAATTTGTTCACGTACGTATTGATCAGTTCAAAGCTGAAGATATCAGATTGTCGCTCCATAATATTATCGGGAATGAAGTAAACACCGAAACCGAGATCGTAGATGAACACGAGATCCGCGTTCGCGTAAAAGATCTGGCTTCCGGATATTACCTGTTGGCTATGAAGGACAAGGACTCCAAGTTTACCAGTACGTTCAAGTTTGTTAAGAAATAGAAGTCTATCGAGAGATTCTTACTTTCGTTTTCATTTACGGGTATTCTACTTTAAAAGTCTTCGCAAGGCATTGCCGAAACTTTTCACTTCGTCTTCGGTCGTGTCGAACGAACACATTAGCCTGACTTCAGAAGTCTTTTCATCCCATACATAGAAATAATGCTCTTCCTGCAATTCAGAAATGATTGCAGGTGGCAGCATAGCAAAAATTCCGTTGGCGTCTACCGGTCGCGTTATTTGTACGTTAGCACTTTTCAACGCAGCCTCCAGCAATTTGGCCATCCGGTTTGAATGACTTGCATTTCTTTTCCAGAGATCGTTGCTTAACAACGCTTCGAACTGCGCACTGATGAAACGCATCTTCGAATGAAGCTGCATACCTTGTTTACGTATATATTTGAAGTACTGTGCAGGCTCCGGATTGAAAAACACAATCGCCTCTCCGAACATCATTCCGTTCTTGGTTCCTCCAAATGAAAGTACATCTACTCCGGCATCGCGTGTAAACGCAGCGAAATCTTTATTCAGACTCACAGCAGCATTCGAGATGCGCGACCCATCCATGTGTAAAAAGAGATTGTTCTTTTTTGCTACCGCGGATATAGCTTTTACTTCATCTATAGTATATACAGTTCCATACTCGGTAGACTGTGATATCGAGATAACTTTAGCCTGCGGATGGTGCTGATCATCTACCCGTTGTATTTTGTTCTGAATTTCGTGCGGGTATATCTTTCCGTCTTTCGTTGGGATGGTGATCAGCTTGCTGCCCAGAAATTTTTCAGGCGCTGTAGACTCATCTACATTAATGTGCGCCAGGTCAGAACAGATAATGGAGTTGAATGAACGCGTCAACGCACTAAGTCCTAAAACATTAGCGCCTGTACCGTTGTATGCAAAATAAACTTCGATGTCGTTACCCAGGTGTTCTTTAAACTTCGCTATAGCGCGTTCGGTATATTCATCAGCACCGTATGAACCTGCGTGGCCTGTGTTGGCGCGGAGTAATGCCTCCATCACTTCGGGGTGTACACCGGAGTAATTATCGCTTGCAAAAGTTTTCTTCATGCGTTCTTGTCTTTCGTTTTGTGATTGAGCTTATCCAGTATATCATCCATCAGGTCTACCTGCAATTGCTGGATTTCCATCAGCCGTTGATTTTGCTGGAGTAACAAGTGATCGATCTTTTCATGCAGCAGTCTGATCTCAAGCTCAGCTTTCAGATTTACTTTATAGTCGTGCTCAGAGCGAATACGGTCTTTGGATTCCTGCCGGTTCTGGCTCATCATGATGATGGGCGCCTGAATCGCAGCAAGACAGGAGAGTATAAGATTTAGCAGGATGAACGGGTACGGATCAAAAGGTTTGGTAGCCAGTATGAACAGGTTGGTGGCCATCCACAAAATAATAAAAGAGAAAAATGTGATAATAAATGTCCAGCTGCCGCCAAACTCTGCGATGCGGTCTGCAAGGCGATCGCCAAACGTAAGCTCTTTATCCAGCGTGGGTTCGATGTTCTGTACGAGCAGTTCATTTTCATTCACGCTCTTCAGAACATCGCGTTCCAGCTTCGAAAGTTCTTTACCCTCAGCGCGCAACATGTGCTCCATGAATTTCTTCCGATACTTCATGAGCTCGTCCAGCGATATATAGGAGTCACCGGTAAAATTATGGTGCTCCGACTGAATCATCTTTAATATAGCCGGCCGTATCTGGTGCCCGGCTACAGCATCAGCCATTGGTAATTCGCGGTTGGTGATATGGCACTTTACCTTGCGCATGGTTTATACATGTTATATACAAATGTCCGCCAAGCTATAGGTAAAGGAAATACCGGCAATGGAATTTCGAATCTTTCTGATCAGAACTCTGCATTTCCGGGGAAGCGCGGATACGCAATCACATCGCGTATGTTGGTCATGCCCGTTACAAAGAGTATCAAACGCTCAAAGCCCAAACCGAAACCGCTGTGTGGTGCTGAACCAAACTTGCGCAGATCGAGATACCACCACAATTCTTTTTCAGGAAGGTTGAGTTCGTTTACACGCTTCACCAAACGTTCATAACGTTCTTCACGCTGTGAACCTCCAATGATCTCGCCTATACCCGGAAAGAGTACATCCATCGCGGCAACCGTTTTGTTGTCATCGTTCTGGCGCATATAGAATGCCTTGATATCTTTTGGATAGTTATATAGTATAACCGGTTTCTTAAAGTGTTTCTCAACCAGGTAGCGCTCGTGCTCCGATTGTAAATCAACTCCCCATTCATCAATCAGGTATTGAAACTTCTTCTTCTTGTTCGGGTTCGAGTTCTTCAGTATATCGATAGCCTCCGTATAGGATAACCGTTGAAAGTCGTTATCAGCAACAAACTTCAATCGGTCAATAAGACTGAGTTCACTGCGTTGATCCTGTGGTTTGCTTTGCTCTTCTTCCAGTGCGCGCTTGTTGAGAAACTCCAGGTCTTCTGCACAGTTCTCCAATGCATAACGCACCAGGTATTGCAGAAACTCCTGTGCAAGCTGCATGTTATCGCCAATATCATAGAAAGCCATCTCCGGTTCAATCATCCAGAACTCAGCGAGGTGTCGTGTTGTGTTCGAGTTCTCTGCGCGGAAAGTCGGGCCGAAAGTATATATATCACCTAAAGCAAGTGCATAGGTTTCGCCTTCAAGCTGTCCGGATACCGTGAGGTTTGTTTCACGACCAAAGAAATCTTCCTTGAAGTTTACTTTACCCTGCTCATCGCGAGGCGGGTTGTTAGGGTCCAGCGTAGTTACGCGGAACATAGCACCGGCACCTTCGGCATCCGATCCGGTAATGATCGGAGTATGGATGTAGAAGAAGCCGCGGTCGTTAAAAAACTTGTGCACAGCAAACGCCATGGCATGACGCACACGCATTACAGCACTGAATGTATTGGTGCGCGAGCGCAGGTGAGCGATCTCGCGTAAAAATTCGAGTGAATGTTTTTTGGGTTGAAGCGGAAATTTTTCAGCATCGCTGTCGCCTAAAATTTCGAGCTCCTTTACTTTTAATTCTACTGCCTGACCTTTTGCAGGAGACGGAATCAACTCGCCTGTAACGGAAAGACATGCTCCGGTAGTAATACGCTTCAACGTTTCATCAGTGATCGAATTCAACTCCACCACAGCCTGTAAGTTATTGATAGTCGAGCCATCGTTCAGTGAAATGAACTGGTTGTTACGAAAGGTTCTTACCCAACCTTTTGCTGTAACTGTTTGACCTTCAGGTTTTGTGAGGAGAATTTCTTTGATCTTGATGCGTTTCATGATGTATATTATTATTAGGTTGCTATGCGTTGATCATATTTGCTTTCAGATTACCAGCTAAACGGTTAACGAATAACTGATAACGACCAGCGCCAACAACAGGGGACGCAAAAAACGAAAAAACTTGCGAGTTTTGAAAGGAGTCAACCATCTATAGTCAGGCACAATGTGTCGATTTTCCGTTCAGATCACGACACTATTGGCGGATGGGGCGTGCTCTTTTAATCGTAGACTGGACTATTTTTCTAAATTTGCATAGTCTTTGATCAGTTGATCTAAACATTGGATTTTTAATGCAGAAACTCGGATTAAGTCAATCGTTACAACAAAAGCTATCGCCTCAGCAGATACAATTCATCAAGCTGTTGCAGGTGCCTACAGCCGAGCTTGAAACCAGGATTGAGGAAGAGCTTGAGATAAATCCTGCGCTGGAAGAAGGAGAGGGAGAAGATCAGGAGAAGACTGAAGATACGTACGAGCAGGAAGAAGAATACCAGGAGTCATCGGGAAGTGAAGAGGAGGTTGATATAAAAGACTACCTCCGCGATGATGACTATAGCGGCTATAAAATGCAGGGCGATGGCGATGATGAAGATGAACGCGATATGCCCCTGCCGATGTCTACATCGTTACACGAGCAACTCATGGATCAGCTCGATTTTCTCGGGCTGAATGACAAGCAATATACTATAGGTAAGCAGCTGGTAGGAAGTATAGAGGGCGATGGCTATATACGCAGAGACCTCGATGCCATTGTAAACGATCTCGCCTTTTCACAGGGTATAGAAGCAAACGTGGATGAAGTCGAAACGGTATTGAAAAAAATACAGACATTCGATCCTCCCGGCATCGCAGCCCGCAACCTGCAGGAATGTTTACTGTTGCAGTTAGACCGTATGGATAACGGTCATGATATAGATGTAGCGGTTGCCAAGAAAATTATTACCGAGTGCTACGATGAGTTCACCAAGAAGCACTATCAGAAAATACAGAAGAAGCTCGAAACGGAAGACGAAGAGTTTATCCGCGATGCAGTTGATCTCATTGTAAAGCTCAATCCGAAACCGGGAGGAAGCAGTGCACCTTCCATGGTGAAGAATCAATATATCATTCCTGATTTTATACTTACCAACAATAACGGCAAACTTGAGCTGGCGCTGAACTCGCGCAATGCTCCGGAGCTGCGGATTAGTCGCTCGTATACCGAAATGTTCAAGGCATACGACAAGAGCGATAAGAAAGATAAGAAGCTGAAAGAAGCCGTATCATTCGTAAAGCAAAAACTGGATGCCGCCAAATGGTTTATCGATGCCATCAAGCAACGCCAGCAAACACTGCTCAGAACCATGCGCGCCATTGTTGACTTTCAATATGATTTCTTTTTGGAAGGCGATGAGACCAAGCTGAAGCCGATGATCCTGAAAGATATAGCCGGCATGATCAGTATGGATATATCTACCGTATCGCGTGTGGCCAGCAGTAAAGCCGTACAAACTGATTTCGGAATTTACCCGCTCAAATACTTCTTCTCCGAAGGTATATCTACCGATTCGGGCGAGGAGGTAAGCAGCCGCGAAGTGAAACAGATCATTAAAGATATTATCGATAGTGAAGATAAGAACAAGCCTTTCTCTGATGATAAGCTGGAGAAGATCCTGAACGATAAAGGGTATAATATAGCCAGAAGAACAGTTGCCAAATACAGAGAACAACTGAATATACCCGTGGCACGGCTTCGTAAAGAACTATAGATATATGGCTGTGCATTTTTTTATCATCCATAACATTTTTTCATTCGCGTGAATTTTATAGCAAAAGTCATATCCTACGTATTCCATCCGTTGCTGATGGTAACATACTTGTTTGCGTTGTTTGCATTGCATTTTCCGGTTGGGCTCGATCCGCTGAAAATGGAAACACAGTGGACTTTTGTACTGATCATTTTTGCATTTACTTTTTTGCTGCCCGCACTAAATATAGGACTGCTGAAATTATTGGGTACCATCAGGAGTATAACCATGGTAGATCGCAGGGAGCGCGTGCTGCCGTTTATATTTATAGCAATACTCTATGTACTCATCACATACCTTTTCTATTCCAGAACGGGCGTGAGCATGAACGATAATCTTTTCAAGTTTCTGTTGCTGGGCGATGCGTTGGTGGTGATGGCCGCACTCGCTACATTGTTCTATAAAGTAAGCATTCACAGTCTTGCAGCCTGGGGATTTTTAGGCATCATCGTGCCACTCAATAAACTGTCGGAAGATGGTTCGCTTTTCTATCCATCGCTTGTAGCAATTGTTGTTACCGGGTTTATCATGTCATCGCGCCTGCAGTTGCATGTACATACTACGCGCGAAGTAATGGTTGGCTCGGTACTCGGCCTGGCCACGAGCCTCATCGGAATGTCCGTTTTGTTTTAAGAATATCTTTTATCTCTTGTGAAAGAACGGTAGCTTCGGATTCAAACATCTGATGTTATAATTCTATGGATTACAAGTTTCTGAAATACACACTGCAAGGTGGAGTCGTTACCATTTCATTGAATCGCCCGGAAGTATACAATGCCCTGAACGATGACATTACGTATGAACTTCAGGATGCATTCAAAGCCGTTGCTAAAGATGATACGGCACGCGTAGTCGTGCTCACCGGTGAAGGCAAAGCGTTCTGTTCAGGACAAGATCTGAAAGCAGCTGCCGGTTCGGAGAAACGTTCCTTTATAGACTCACTGCACAAGCGCTATAATCCTATCATCCGTGCCATGCGTAATTTACCCAAGCCTGTTATCGGCAGGTTAAACGGTGTAGCGGCCGGTGCAGGTTGTTCGCTTGCGTTGGCGTGCGATGTTATCGTGGCTTCCGAAGAAGCTACATTAATCGAAGTATTTATAAATATAGGGCTCGTGCCGGATTCCGGTTCATCATACTTTTTACCGCGACTTGTAGGCATGGCTAAAGCATTTGAGTTGTGCAGCATGGGCTCGCGTGTAAAAGCGAGTGAAGCGCTTACCCTGGGCTTGGTTAACAAAGTTGTCGCACCTGACCAGTTGGACGCTGCTGTAAAGGAGTATACCGATTACTTTGCGACTGCGCCTACCCGGTCCGTTGGATTGATAAAAAAGATGCTTGACAAAGCCTCGACTTCAACACTGGATGAAGCCCTGGAATATGAAGCGTATTGCCAGGAGATAGCCGGCAATACACACGACTATAAAGAAGGTGTTACGGCCTTCCTTGAAAAGCGAAAGCCTGATTTTAAAGGCAAATAAAAATCGCCCTTTCTGTCCCCGTGGTAGCGGGATAGAAAGGGCGATTTCAATTATACTTTACGAAAGATTTTTCTTAGAAGCTCGATAGAGATATACCTACTGTAAAGGTATTGAAGTTCTTCATCTGGCTGTCTTCCAGAATACCTTTGTCTTTCTCGAACAAATCGCTGAGGTTATAGTATCCAAAGAGGCTGAAGTTTCCGACACCGATTTTAGCCGATACACCATAACGGAACTTGTTAAGGTTGTAGTCCTGCTTGTCTTTCAGTTTTTTCACTTCACCATTCTCTTTATATTTGATTTTGGTGAATGAATCGAGCATATAGCCTGCACGACCACCGATAGAAGCTTTGAAGCTGCGCGCAGGATCTTCCGGGTTGGTACGGAACGTAATCTCTACCGGAACCTCAATATAGTTTGTGATCAACTGCGACTTACGGGTATCCGAACGACCGGCCTCAGTGGGAGAGACCATTACGACAGAACTTCCGTTATAGTCAAGAGTATATTCATTTTTGAATTTGAAGCGCTCCATGCTGAAACCGATACCCGGTACAAAGCTGAAGTTTGATTTCAGAATGCGCATTTCATATTGATAGTACACATTGAGTGTACGTGATCCCCAGAGTCCGAGACTGAACTCGCTGGGCTTACTGGAAGCATTGTTTACACCAAGCTCAAGCGTAAATGTTCCTGGAATATCAGGACGGCCAGATCTTTTGAAAGAACCTGTGCTCTGTGCTGGTGTTGTATCCTGACCGAAGGCCGGGATAAAAAAAACTGTAAAAATTAAATAAGCCGCGAATTTTCTCATTGTTTGCCTGTCTATCAGTAAAATAAAGGTTCAAAAATAACTTTTTTGTTGGCAGAGCCAAACCTGTTTATTTGGTCAAGTGAATTTATTCTTTACATTTGCAGTCCCAAAATCACACCAGCACTCGTAGCTCAATTGAATAGAGCATCTGACTACGGATCAGAAGGTT
>DJFR01000107.1 GCA_002432545.1 Flammeovirgaceae bacterium UBA5867
ATTCTTCCGTTGCGTGGTAAGATTCTGAACGTTGAGAAAGCACAAGAACACAGAATATACGAGAATGACGAGATCAAGAACATGATCACGGCTTTGGGTGTAACATTCGGTACACCGGAAGATGACAAGGCTCTGAACATGACAAAACTCCGCTATCACAAGATCATTATCATGACCGATGCCGATGTGGATGGTAGTCACATTCGTACCCTGATCCTTACATTCTTCTTCCGCTATATGCGCGATCTCATTGAGAGCGGATATGTATATATAGCGCTTCCTCCTTTATACCTGGTGAAGAAGGGCAGGGAAGAGCGTTACTGCTGGACAGAAGAAGAGCGCGCAGCCATTGTGGCGGAGCTTGGCGCAGGTAAAGAAGATTCTGTAAACGTACAACGCTATAAAGGTCTTGGTGAAATGAACCCGGAGCAGTTGTGGACAACCACGATGGATCCATCCAAGCGCTCATTAAAACAAGTAAGTATAGAATCGGCTGCAGAAGCAGATCACTTGTTCTCGATGTTGATGGGGGATGAAGTTGCGCCACGCAGGGATTTCATTGAGAAGAATGCCAAGTATGCACGTATCGACATTTAGTCTGTACTTAAACTATATTTATACTTATCCGCTAAATATTAACTGAATGATAGCAGCAAAATAGTTAGCGGATAACGTTAACTTTTTTACCTTGCTGATATGGATGAGTTACATATTTCTTCGGACAGGATCGCACAACAGATTAACGAAAGTGAGTACATCAGCCGCGACTTGAGCTGGCTGAAGTTTAACTATAGAGTACTTGAGCAGGCTAAACATATAGATCGCAGTATATTCGATCGCCTGAAATTTCTTTCCATCACAGCTTCCAACCTGGATGAGTTCTGTACCATCCGGTTGGGAAGTTTGTATAACTACCTCGACTATAATAAAGAACGTTTTGATTATAACGGTTTGCGCGAAGAGCCTTTTCGCAAGTTGTTGCTTGCCGAGACAAAGAAGTTCTTTAACGATCAGAACGAGTATTATGTAAATAACCTGAAGCCGCTCTTTCATCAGAACGGTTTCGCTATATCTGCATATAGCGAGCTTTCTCCCGAGAATACACAGAAGGTAAATGATTATTTCAATCATATCATTTTCCCGATGCTTACACCCATGGTGTTTGATAATTACCACACCTTTCCGGTGTTGATGAACAACAGGTTGTTGTTTGGTGTGGTGACAAAGAATACAAATGATGCGCAGAACCAGCAACGTGTTTCGTTTATACAAGTGCCGCAAAATCTTCCGCGGTTTTACGAGTTGGCCAATGAAGAGTTAATTCAGTTTGTTCCGATAGAAGAAATCATACGGAACAACATTCATCACCTCTTCCGAAACGTTGAAATTGACAGTACAAATCTTTTCCGGATAAATCGTAACGGTGATTTTACACTCGAAGAAAGTGAAGATATAGAGTCCAACTTCCTGGAAGATCTGAAGCGCAAACTGAAGACACGCAGAACCGGTCGTGTGGTGCGATTGGATGTTGAAGAGAATCCGGATCCGTGGATGATGCGTCTGTTGAAAATCCAATGGGACCTCGATGACCATAATATATTCTCTGTTCCTAAAGAGAGCATGCTGGAGTTCAATGGTCTTATGCAGATTATCGGACATAAAGAATTCAAGAGTAAACGTTCGCAGCCACCGGCACCTATTAAGCCGTTGAACTTTCCGGAACAAGGCAGTCGCGATCTGTTCGAAGTATTGAAAGAACGGGATATACTTTTACACCATCCCTATAACTCTATGGAGCCGGTGCTGGAGCTTTTGGAGAAAGCTGCGGATGATCCATACGTATTGTCTATCAAGATTACAATATACCGTGTAGCAAAAGAATCGCGGGTTACTGCGGCCTTGCTACGTGCTGCGGAAAATGGAAAGCACGTTGCAGTGTTGTTCGAAGTTAAAGCCCGTTTTGACGAAGAGAATAACTTACGCGAAGCACAACGTCTGCAAAAGGCTGGATGCTTTGTGATCTATGGCGTGAGTAGTTTAAAAACACACACCAAATTATTGCTGATCGTGCGGAAAGATGAAGGTGATAAAGTATACCGATACGTTCATCTCTCCAGCGGTAATTACAACGAGTCAACATCGCGCCTCTATGTGGACATTGGCCTGCTCACAACGAAGGAGGTATACGCCAACGATGTATCGGAGTTCTTTAATGTTATCACCGGGCATTCACAGCCTTCTACCTATCGTAACCTGATTACATCTCCGCGCGACATGCGCATTCAACTATGTAACCTGGTGAAGCGTGAAGCTGAAAATGCACGTAACGGTATTCCATCGGGCATTGTAATCAAGCTGAACTCATTCCAGGATAAAGAACTTATAGATGAATTATACCTCGCGTCACAGGCTGGTGTTCCGATCAAGCTTATTGTGCGCGGCATGTGCTGTTTGCGTCCGGGGCGAGTAGGGCTCAGTGAAAAAATAGAAGTGATCTCGATTGTAGGTGAGTACCTGGAGCATTCGCGGATATACTATTTCCATAATGCAGGCAGTCCGAAAGTATATATTGGAAGTGCCGATGCCATGGTGCGTAGTTTCGACAGACGCATTGAATCGCTCTTTCAACTGGATGACGATTTTCTGAAGAGACAAGCCATCAACAACCTTCGCTATAATTTGAAAGATAACGTTAACTCCTACATCATGAAGGAGGACGGAACGTATGTTATCAAAGAGCTGAACGGAGAGCCACCATTTAACATTCACAAAGAATTCTATCACGTAACGCGTGATATAGTAATGGAAGCGAATTTATTTTAAAGATTGAAAGATTAAGAAAAATTTAAAATTGTAAGATTATAATTTTTCAATCTTCCAATTTTCGAATCTTTCAATTGAGTAGAAATAAAAAATCCTCTGACCAAGTCAGAGGATTTTTTATTTCTACGAAACCTATCGGTAGTTGTAGTATTGCGGACACTCGGGATTTTTGTGAATACCTCTGAAGATAGAACGGAAGTTCAACATAAACTCGTGCGTACCGTTCGAGAAGTTATTCAGATCAGACTGTGTCCAGTCATATGAATATCCAAAGTGAAGTTTTTCTGTCAGCTTAAGGTCAATGAAGGTGATGAATGAATCCCCGAGGCGATACGATCCACCAATGCTGAATACATCATAGAAAATCACAGCCGTGTTGATATCAAAGCTTAACGGTTGTCCTTCCTGTGTACGAACAAGGAACGAAGGGTTGATCTTTACTTTATCCATTCTGTCCAGCGGCAGTATAGCACCACCACGAAGAAAATAATAACGAGCTTCTTTAATACCACCCAATATAGTTTCAACTGAGTTTGCTACTTCATTGTTAAGGATAAACGGAATAGAGAAACCGAGGAAGAAATTCTTCTTCGTATAGAACACTCCGGCTCCAAAGTTAGGCTTTACCTGCTTCGAGATATTATAGAACGATACATCATCCGGATTTTGCAGATCGAGTTTGCTATAGTCGGCACCGAGCAGATTTATACCTGCCTGCAGTCCCATCGCCAATGTTGAGTTGGGAAAGTGGATCTTGTAGGCATAGTTCAAATAAATATGGTCGTTGCTATAGCTACCGATCTCATCGTGGTTAACCATCAAACCGACACCTACTTTATTCTTCGCCAGCGCAGTATGTGCACTGATGTTAAAGGTTTTGGGTGCGCCCGGGAAGTTTACCCACTGGTTCCGGTACATAGCCGTTGCACTAAACTTGACGTGAGCGCCTGCATAGGCAGGGTTGATCACCATCTCGTTGAAATAATACTGTGTGAAGACCGGATATTGCTGCGCCATGCCGACTATAGCAACACCCAGTACAAACAACGTAGTTGAAAAAATGTGTTTCAAGGTAGAGGTCATTACTCACTTAATTAATTAACTATTTCAAGATAACCTGCCAGAGGTTTCGAGCCATCACGCTTATCGATGATGTAGAAATATGTACCGTCAGGAAGGTTCGTACCCATCACGCTGATACCTTTATTTGACTTACCGTCAAAGTAAATATCAATGTTGTTATATCCTTCGTGTTCATATACCAGTGTACCGGCACGGTTAAACACCTTCACAATGTTATCCGGGAATTCCTGGATACAGTTGATATAGAAGATGTCGTTCTTGCCATCGCCATTTCTGGAGATACCGTTGTAAGGACGGATATCTGTTTTTACTTCCACGTCTTGTGAAGCTTCACAACCTAATTGNNTCTCCGATGATAGTACCGTTTTCTGTTTCCCAGATGATCTCGTCAATATCAACATCGTTTGTCAACGTCAGCATGATTACACCGTTCTCCTCATCACAACTTGCCGGGATGATAGCAATCTGGAATTCAGGAGGAACAGGTTTGAAGAGAATCTCTTCGCTTACCGGATCAGACACGCAACCNNACAAAATCAGGTGTTGCTTTTACAGATGTACCGATGTACCACTCGAAGATATAATCGGATGTATTTCCGTTTACAGAAGCTGAAAGAATACCGTTGTCGTCAACGCAGCTTGTAACGTGTGAGATAACTTCAATGCTCGGTTGTTCTACACCCAAAGGTTTGAACTCGATCGATACCTGTGTTGTATCAGAACATCCGGAAACAATCTCACTGGCAATAACCGTGTAGGTACTGTCTTTCAGATCACTTATTTGTGAACCCGTAGCAAAAGGAGGAGGAGTAATTGTTTCTCCATACCAGTCGAAGTTATAGTCAACAACATTGCCGCCTACAGAAGCTGCAGCGATACCATCAGCCTTCACTACATCGCAGTTTGTTCTTGGGCTAACCGAAGTTGCAGTAACAACCGGATATACGCGCATATCTTCAATAGACACTGTTGTAGAAACCTGGCAGAATGCATCAGCCTGATCAGTTGCTACTATTAAGTAAGTATTCGGGAACGCATCCGGTTGAATGTTCTCAACCAGTTTACCGGTATATGCAGTGCTTGGAGTTACCACTGTTCCTTTATACCAATCGTAGTCATAATCATTCGGACTACCGCTAGTAACTGTTGCATACATCGATCCATCCGGGTTAACACAGAATGTAAGCGGACTTGTTGATGCCGTCATTGTAACCACGGCTGTATCCTGAGACAGTTCATACGTTTCCACAGCCTTACAATGTGACATTGTATTCTCTACGGATACGGTGAAGAAACCAGGGTTTATAGTTTGTGCTATATTTCCAGTGTTTCCATAGTCATCTGTACCGGTTACATTTCCGGCCGGTAGCGGTGTCGTTGTAGTAGCTCCGGCAAACCAGCTGTATGCATACGCTGTGCCCGGCAGACCTGAGCCTTGAACTTCAAGCTCACCTAGTACATTGACAGGTTTAAGACATTTTGAAGGAACCACGAAACGGATCAGATCTACATCAACCGAGTTGATGGTTTTGTCTTCGATAATAAAGCTTGCCGTAACATCACAGTTGCTTGACGTTTCATTTGCAATAACATAGAATTCACCGGCACCGAGATTACCGATATCACCTGCTACAGCATCATTATCCGCTACAGCAGAGTTATCAACTTTTCTCCAGTCGAAAGTATATCCTGCGAACGGAGACGTTATTGCTACACCATCTACCATGATGCGTTGGAAGGCTGCACCCCCTTGTGTTAAAGGCGTTACTCCATCCGGACCGCACTCTGTAAGACTTGTTAATGTGATATCACCGTCAGCAACATTTACGGTTACTTCTTTCGGATCGTTCAGTATTGTGAATACATTTTCTGTATAACAGCCTGCGTTCACACCACCGTTATCCGTTACCAATATTCTATACTCCCCTGGTTTAAGACCTGTAAGATCTTTCGTAGTTGCAGAGAAGCTTGCATCTGTATCCGATGTCCACTGATAATCGTAGTCTGCAGGAGCACCGGAGCCTAATGCTAAGTTTATAGTACCACTTCCCGGATTTCCGGCCACTTCCGTTTTACAGAACTTGTTCATGGTGATGGTAGCCGCTGTTGCAGTAGCATCGATAACCGGATCGCTGATGGTTTGCTTGATCACGAACGTAGCAGAAGCGCGGCAACCTGCTAGTGCACCTGTATTCGCGATAGCAACCATGGTATAGTACTTGGTTGTTATATTGAATGGACCGTTAGAGTCGAATAGATAGTTGCCCGCAGTAGGACTAGGGTTTACGGATATAACAGCAGTACCTGTACCCGATGGAGTTTCCGGATCAACACTTCCATCGAAGTATTCTACCGTATAGTCTGTATCAGCAAATCCTGCCGTTGGTTTAAGTTCGGCGGTGATACTTCCACCATTGTCAGGAACACACGTAGTAATATCCGTTTGAGAGAATGGTTTTAATGTGTGACCATTCAGGAATGGGAGGTATATCGGGAATTCTTTTTTACAGCCCGTGTCACGGTTTGTAATCTCAACTACATATTGTCCATAACGAAGATCTGTTACAAGTGATGTAGTAGATGTATTGGTTACAGTAGCGATTGGTGTACCACTTGCAGGAACTGTGAATCCTTTGAACCAACGGAAGTCATATCCAAGAACACTTGCCGTGGTCACTACTACACTAATCCGTCCTGTATTCGAGATACAGTCATTAGGTTCAGTAAGTACAGGATCATCAATAACGATATTAGGAATATTGTCTAACACCTGCGTTTGCTTAGCCGGTGTAACGCAACCATATACTTTGTGTCTCGCACGAACCGTATAGGTACCCGGATTAACACCAGCGAGTATATTGGTAGTACTTGTTGTGATCAGTTTTGACGCATTAACAGCATTCCCTGTATACCACTCAAATGTATAGTCGCTGGGTACTCCCGGACTTACTGATTGTACTTCGATCTGGCCATTGTTAGGTGTACAGGTTGATTGCCCGGTTGCCACAATGGTAAGTATCTCGGTTGTAGAAGGACCGCTAATAGTAATCTGTGCCGTTGATGAACATGACGTTGCTTTGCCCGTCACTTTTACAGTATAGGTACCTGATGCCAGGCCAGTAACAGAAGGATTGGTTGCTCCGGCAATCGCATTCGCAGCTAATGTATTTGCACCTTTATACCATTGGAAAGTATAGTCAGAAACATTGCCCTGAATATTTACAGTAGCAGCACCAATTGTACCGGTACATGATAACTGATCAGAATCTTTTGTTATACCTGTTATAACCGGAGGCAAGGTTTGCTTAACCTTAACGGTTACCGTATCAGAAGTACATTTTGTGTTGATATCGGTAGCGAATACAGTATAATTTCCGGCATTCAGATTATTGTAAACTGATCCGGTGTAATCATCTGTAGGCTTAACAAAGCTTCCGTTAAACCATGAGAATGAATAGCCTGTTGTTCCACCATTAACGGTTGCTGTTGCGCTTCCTTTAGCAGTAGCAGAACAGGTAATATCAACGTGTGTTGTATCCAATTCGAAAGGAACCGTCAGGTCCAGTATATCTCCGGAGTCGTTACCCTGGCAACCTGTTGATTTTTCAGTAACCAGTACAGAGTACGAACCCGGTTTTAATCCGGTTAACGTATGACTGATACCGAGTGTATCACCCACGAGGATGTCCGGACCAGCATACCAGATATATTCAAATTTACCGGTTGGTTCACCAATGCCATCACCATCCGTATCATTTACGATGGCTTGCAGCACACCATTCGGATTCTTACAGTCATCATAATTATGTTTGGTGATTACATTGACATTAATAGCTCTTGAAATCTCTTTCACCACAACACTTGCTACTGTATCAGAATTACACTTCGCAGTTTTGTGAATAGCATATACCGTATAGGTATCTGCGGGAAGACCGGAATATGTATGGCCGACATGATCTGCCGATGCTATAGGTTTGGCAACAGTTCCTTTAAACCAATAGAAGTTAAAGCTGGTAGAATCTTTTTTGCCATTTGTAATAACGTATGCACGCACCGCACCATTGTTAGGAGCGTTGTTAACGTTGCTACATTTCAGGTTGTCGCGAAGCACTTCTGCCTGAAGCGTAACTGGAAGAGGAACAACATTTGTTTTCAGAATATTATCACCGTAATCACACTCTATAATTTTTGAGTTTGGATTTGGTATAGTAATTGGAGTAGGAATGGTAGTGCCATCGTCATTCAATACTATATATAGTGTAAAAGCAGAGCCGGGACCTGTGATGCTTACATTGGTTTGTGTAACCGTATCAGCCGGGTTCATATTACTTAAAGGAATAGTCATTTTACCCAGAAGAATAGCGCCTTTAAGAGTAGGATCACCATTATAGAAGGCCACCGGTAAATTACCACTGATGCCTATATCACCTTTATTCCTGAATTTAAAAGATACTGTGAAATTTTTATCCGGACATGTAGGAGGCGTAACCTGAACATCAAAATCGTCACTGAAAGGAGTAACGGCCAGGTTAGGTGCAGCATACGAAGGACAACCAAAGGAGTTAAGATAAGGTGACTGGTTGAGGAAGCTGTTCAGCGGTCTGCTTTTTCCATCTACAAAACACTGTGCGTTCTCCGCATATACCAGGTGATGTGCCTGTATCTGTTTCGGTATCGTAAGGTTGTCATTAACGTTGGCTACAAAGTAACCGTGCTGGTTCCATACTTTACGTGCAGGTACCCACGGTACATTCGCAGATTCGTATACACGTACTTCAGCTTCGCTGTATAAGTTCGACAGGGCAGCTCCGTTCGTAACGTTATCAGTTGAACAAACAACGCAGATTTCGGTTGAGCCATCTCCGTTCATATCTACTACGATCGGATATTCGTTGGATGTACGTGATGCACATCGGATCGGTGTACTTCGCGTAACGGTTACAACACCACTGTTATTCGTGGTCGTATATATGTAGATATAGTTCTCGTCACGGTATACGATTTCAGATTTACCATCGGCATTAAAATCGAACATGGTACAACCTGTGTAACCGGAAGTCTCTTCCGTAACATTACGTCTCCACAAGGTATCCAGGCCACCGGCAGTTTCTTTGAGTGCATACAGGAACTTACCCGATACGTATACGGCATTCATTTTACCGTCACCATCTATATCGGCAAGGTTGATACGGCCCGTACCATTCTGCCATCCGTTTTTATATTTACTATCGCTTGAATTGGATAGATCGGTATAGGTCTTGAGGGCATTGTTCTGAACGTCCCAGAAGAAAATTGTAGTAGTTCTGTCTGGGTTGCTGGCAGCTTGAGTTGTTGACCCTACCGCAACTATATCCAGGTAACCATCGAGGTTAAAATCGGCCACACTGGTACCACTACCGGATGCACGTACAATTCTGGTAAAGTATTCGCTACGTTGCTGTGTGAGCGTAAGGGTAGAACCTAATGTCGGAGGTATAGCAGGAGGAGGAGAAGGCCGGTTAAGGTTAACGGAATAAATGCGGCAACCCGCTACAAGTTCTTGTGTTGAAGATGCTGTCAGTATATCTACTGCTATAGGAGCATTGCTGGTTTCATACCAGTTTCCACCACTACCGGCCCAATTGTTTTCTGCCATCAATGTACCAGAGTGGGCATCGTAGATTCTGGTTCGCGTATAGAGTTCTACGGCACCATCGCCATCGAAGTCTGTTAATCCCATCGTTCCGGGATATACTCCCCAATCTATAGGATTCGCCCATGCTTTATTACCATTACAGTCGTAAGCCATAATTTTATAACCTGTTCCATCCGAAGTAGCGGTAAGAGCAAACACCTCAGCACATCCATCTTTATTGATATCAGCCATCGCTATATCTTCAAAAGCTGGCCGGAGGTTGTCGTTCAACGTGTTTATCTGCTTGGCAAGCGTCAGGGTAGTTCCTGCGGCCGGAGCCCGAAGAATATTGATAGAACCTTCTGTTGGATCCACACCTGGTGAAACACTGGAACCATTTCTATAGCTTGTTACAATTTCAGGAACACCGTCACTGTCAACGTCTCCTACAATCAAACGGTTAACGTGGTTAGTTCTGTTCGGTTCAGACTTAAACTTAAGCTTCATTTCGAAAGGAGGGAAGCTATCAGGCTTAACGTCACAAGTTATATCGTGACCGATGAAGAAATCTTTACAGGCAGCGTCAATGGAACACTCTTTGTCGTAGCAGTCTATGAAACGGTCGCCATCATCATCTATACCGTTATCACAAATTTCACAAACTTTAGTGCCACAGTCTCCGTCTCGGCAATCCACCAGACCATCGCCATCATCATCCAAGTTGTTATTACACTTGGGTCCCGTTTCCTGCGCGAACGAACTTATTGCTATCAGGCTTAGGAAAGAGATCAGTAAAATCAACCTTTTCATAGGGGTAGAAAAAATTAAGTGCAAATCTACGGACACTAGCGCATCAATGTAAATCGTTAACAATATTCTTTACGTTATTCATTCCTTACAACCTGAAGGAAATTAACCGTTAGAACAAACGAGTTATATTGGCCCGTATCCAATTCTATATTAAGATATAGTGCTGCTTGTAACCTGACGATGTAAGATTTGAACCGGAAATGTAAGCCTATAAATGGGCATTATCGACAGCCTGACGTAATCAACCGATAGACTGCGGCAACCCTGCGTTACCGGATTAACGTAATACTTCCTGCGCGAGGCGCACTTTCTTCTCCGTCACAACGAATGATATAGTAGTATACGCCATCGGGAAGTTTCTTACCATTAAAAGTGCCATCCCAGTTATTCTGATAGGGCTTTGCCTCGAATACTTTTACCCCCTTCTCATCATATATAGTTATACCACACTGCGGGTAAGTAAGAATGTTTTCTACGACCCATTGCTCATTCGGACCATCGTTGTTTGGGGAAATGAAATTGCCGGGCTTCAGCTTCGTAACAATCGCATCGCCAGCTACTTTCACTTCAATGGTTGCTGTGCCTTCGCAGCCATTGGCATCCAGACCAGTAACTTTATAGGCTGTAGAAACCAGCGGAGTAGCTACCGGATTAGCGATGGAAGCCTGTGACAGTGTTTCTGCTGGTTCCCAGCTATAGCTTTCGAGACCTGATGCAGCGAGTTGTGATGATTCTCCTTCGTTTATCTGTGGCGGTGTGGCGGTTACTAAAACACTTGGAGCCGGTAATGTTTCAACGGTACGGCTAGTGGTCAGTATACAACCGTTGGTGGCGGTTACATCTACCGAGTAGGTTCCTTCTTCGCCAACTTCTATCGAAGATGTAGTTGCTCCAGTGCTCCAGGAATATGCTGTAAATGTTCCAGTTACCTGAAGCAAAAGCTTAGCACCTTCGCAAAAAGTATAGTCATTACTTGGGTTTGTAATAGCAACCGCCGGTGCAGCTGTAATGGTGATGGGGATCATTTTCGTTTCAGCACAGGAGTTACCTGCGTACGAGACAGTAAGCGTTACATCATAACTGGCTGCTGAAGTAAAGATATGCTCCGGGTCTTTTTCAGTAGATGTTTTTCCATCATCAAAATTCCAGTTATAGAATGTTGTAACGGATGCATCAGATGTTGACGCGTTGGTAAATTTCACCTTCTGGTTTGCACATGCAGTGCCTGGAGCTGTAAAGTTTGCCGTGATGGTTGTTGTGATTGTTACTTTAACCGGGGCGGTTTCAATGTTTACACTGCACCCTGCATTGCCAGCCTTCACCGTATAGTTTCCGGAAGAAGCGGGAACAGATGTTATTGGCAATTGTGCCCCTGTAGATACAGCTGCACCATCTTTAAACCATTGGTACGTATAGGCCGGATCATTTGGTACAACTTCAAGATTCTGTGTAGCAGCTCCCTGGCAAACTACAAGTTCGTCCGCAGGACTTATGGTAAATGTAGGAACATCTACGGCCTGTACTAATGTTGATTGTCTTCGCAGCAAACAAGATCCGACACGCACATCTACATAATATAGACCGGCTTTTTCAAGACTGAAGTTTGTGACGGGCGCAGGTGCAGCACCTGTTCCGGTATAGCCTTCAGGGCCAGTCCATTCATACGTTACACCTGCTATGCTATTAATAGAGAGATTGAGCGTTCCACCTAAACACACAGGCCCGTTGTTGGCAGGTGTTGTAGCGCCTGCTGTTCCCGCTACTACCGTTATATCGATACCATCGGATTCCTGTACACAACCTGTTGCTGATGCACAAGTACCTCCTTCAGCAATAACGCGTACAGTATATATACCCGTGCCTGTTGCAGCGGTTACATCAAATGTATTCTGGTTGAGCCCACAGGAAACAACAGCTCCATTCTTTCTCCATTCGTAGTAAGAACCTTTGCTTACGGTAGCATATAATTTATAGGGTAATGCACCGGTACATAATGTTAATGGTGTTTCTGTTGGCGATATAACCGGGAACACACACGAGCGGTTTCTGAATACTGATACTTTTGATGCAGGTACACCGGTTTTATCGACACTGGTAAAAGAAATGTCGGGCTTGCCATCACCATCCAGATCACCGATGCGTACGTGACGCGTAATATAGGTAGTGTTCACCACATCTTTTGTAAACGACAGGTTGCCCGGTGTACTTTGGTTATTTAAGATCGTGAGTTTAGTCTGCGTAACGGAAGCTGCCACAATATCAATTTTTCCATCACCATCCAGGTCACCAAAATCAAGACCCCACGGATTTGCTTCGGTTGTGATTAATAAAGGTGAAGCAAAACTTATTGTTGAACCTGATCCCTGGTTTCTGAAAACAGAAATGGAAGAACCCAACAACTGTGTAACCGCTATATCTTTTTTACCATCGTTATCGAGATCACCAATGCGAATTCTCTTTACTGTATTACCAATGGATAACGTTGTTATCGCTCCGATAGCCACGCCAGCGGCTGTACTTTTGTTCTCAATAATAAACAGGTTGCTGGTGGCTGTTTGAAACTGACTGGTTACAATTTCCGGATACGAATCGCCATTGAGATCATCGACAGCTATACCATCGGTACTGGCTGTGGAAGGTATTGTGATATTTACAGGAGAGGCAGCAAATGAAATAGCGGCCGGTGTACTTTGATTAACAAGTACTGAGATCGTGTTGCTTCCCTGGTCGGTTACCAGTAGCTCAGGCTTACCGTTCAGGTCAAGGTCTGCTATATCTACTTTTGCGTTCTTCCTTCCTGTGAGCTTGATTGTTATAGGCGCACCAAACGTAAAGTTGCCGGTCCCAGTACTTGCATTGGGTAATATAAAAACGCGATCACTCAATGCTATACTTCCTTCTGTTAATACCAGGTCTTGTTTGCCATCACCATTCAAGTCACCACAGCGTACATGAAGCGAATATGTTCCGAGTCCAAAGGGTATTTTAGTAAAGCTGATATTGCCTATACCACTGCTTGTATTTCGCAGAATGGTTATGTTGTTGTTACCGTTGTTGGCTGTGGCTACATCTGCTTTACCATCATCATCAAGATCGCAAAGGCAATGATCATATAGTCCGTCCTCTGCATCAAAATCAGACTGTGCGCTTAAATTACTGGTACTAAACGGGCTCTTTCCGCTAAAGCTTAACAGGAATGAATCATTACTATATCCCGTAAGGCCGATGCCGGTGGCTGTGTTCGTTACGGCAATGTGTTGGTAAGTTGTTCCGGCTGGCACCTCTACTTCAATCATTTGATTGGATGCCGTAAGTACTTTTCCCTTCACGGCTCCAAAATATACCACGAGTTTTGTCGCATCAGAGCCGAAGTTAGTGCCTTTGATCGTAACTTTCTCCGACATGCTGGTGCTCGTCTTATCAACCGATCTGATCTCTGGTCGCTGTGCATATACTGTACAGCAAGAGAGTATCATGATATATAGAGTAATACCTGATGATTTCGCGATAATGTTGAATAATGCCTTCATTATACCATAAATGCAGCGAGGTGTTGAAAACGTAACCATACCCATTTCTTACTTATCGGATGTTACTACCAACAGTCGAGCTGTTTTCAATTTTGTATACGCCTTCAGGTTACGGATCTCTTCGTGTGCTTCGGCAGCCTTAGCAGTTTCCAATACATGCACATAATACTTTTTGTCCTGTGGATTATAGAAGATATCCGCATTGAACTTGTCGTTAACAAGTTTACGCTTGGCTGCATCCGCCCGGTTAAAATCAGGGAATACATTGACAACCACAAAGTAACGTTTCCTGCTCTCGCCAGTCTTGGCAATGTTATCAGGATCTTGTGTTCCTTCCTGGAAGCGCGCTGTGTGTTTTTCGTTTGGTGACCGTGTAAGTGTAGAGCGAAGCACCGGTGCTGCACGCTTGAACTTCTTGGCATCGCCTAACCGAAGTCCTAAAATTACTTCGTGTGTACCTTGCGAGAAAGCATCTTCCGGCTGACTGTTGGGTTCATACGAATAACCGATAATAAACCGGCTGACTTTTATACCTGCGTTGGCTGTATAGCCATACGGTAAACGATATGAACCTCCCAACCAAAAATTTTCAGAGAGATTGAGTTTACCTAAAAACTCAAACTGACTCGTACCAAATTTAGAGTATTTATAGTTAAAATAGAGTTCGAGCGGAGCAATGGTTTCGCGTGTTTTTACTTTTCGTTTTAAGCCTCCTTTACTACGACTAACAATTTTACTTTCAACTTTTTTCTTGTAGTAGATGGTGAAGAATACATTGTCGGCAGGAGAGACTGTGGTAACATTAAAGCTGGCATCGCTGTTAAACTTCGAAGGGAAGAGCTGCGGCAACGAAAGCCCTATATTAATACCCGATCCCGCCCGGTATAACATACCAAAACTTGAAGCAGGCTGCATGTTGTTGGCAGAGTAACTCGCCAGCGCGGGATCGTTCGGATCAGTTACCTTATTCATATCGATGCTGTTGGAGATTGCCCCGCCCGATAGTCCGAACATCAACCAGTTTTTCTGGCCAACGGGCATGGCATACGCATACGAAAGTGAAAAGTCAGTGGTATTTAAAAGTCCGCGTTTGTACGATGAGATTTTGCCTCCCCAACCCGCACGACTTTCATTCATCATTGTATTGAACGTCAGTGTAGAAAGCTGAGGAGCACCTTCTATA
This sequence comes from Flammeovirgaceae bacterium UBA5867, assembly GCA_002432545.1. GTDB lineage: Bacteria > Bacteroidota > Bacteroidia > Cytophagales > Cyclobacteriaceae > Ohtaekwangia. The sequence continues at coordinate 15,044 of DJFR01000107.1, forward strand.
TTCATCCACTGCTGGCGATGCAGCGCATAGACATAAGTATATTCCGTAACAGCTTCTGCCGGGTTATATAAATAAGGATTGATGAAAAAATTATTATAAACAGGATAGTTCTGAGCAGACACAGCGTATCCACACAACAGGAAGAGTGTAATAACTAATAAGTTAAAAAAATACCGCATTCACGTCCATTAATATGGGCTATTGCTCAAAAGTCACTCGTTGATTCTGGCTAAAATCACCAGTCATTTTAAAAATGTTACTCACCAGAGTGAATTGTATCAGTTTAAAAAGTCTGTTTAAAGTAAAACTCACGAATATACAGCGTTTTTTTGTTTTTAACAGAATTGTTCAACGTCTTACTTGACCGAAATCCTGTATTTTTGAGCCTTTAAAGAATTGTTCTGACAGAAAAACCTCAACCTTAGTGAAAACACGTATATCAAGTGTTCTGATTCTTACTCTTATTTTTTGCGGTGCTGCATATTCGCAGGTACTTGTTGGACCGGTAGCAGGGGCAAACTTCTCGTGGACCTCTTTCGGTGATAAGGATCTTAAGGATGAGTATGACGTGTCACCAGTGTTTGGTTATCACGTGGGCGGGCACCTCGCGTTTAAAGTTCGCAAGCGATTCTTCTTGCATACTTCTCTTATATATTCAACCAAAGGAAAAAATCTGAAAGGCGATGATGGTGGCTTGATACTAAAGCTCCGCTATAAATATATAGAGATGCCTCTTGTTTACACCGCCTATTTTAAAGGACACATCGGTCAGAAAGAATTCAAATACTCGTTGGGAGTTGGACCTAATATAAGTTACTGGTTAGGAGGGAAAGGTACCTATGAAAGTGGTGATACCCATGAGTTTCACAATGGTCCATCCGCAGTTATACCAGTAGATATAGTGTTTGGTAAGGATCCGGCATATGCTACCGAAAATGAAATGGTCGTGCAACGTCCTAACCGTGTACAATTCGGATTAAACTTCACTGCAGGTTTTCTCTTTGAACCCGTGCGGTATCGCGAAGTTGTATTGACGCTGCGTTATGAACTTGGTCATAGTTACCTGAGTCGTGAAAGCGATGGTATATTCAGTCCTACATTTCCCTCGTTCAGCGAAACACAAAAAATCAGAAACCAGGGATTCCGGGTATCACTGGCATACCTTATCGACTTGAAAGTTGAAGAGCGGAAGCGTGGTAAAAGTACAATCGACAGAAGGAGACCTAAATAACAAGGTCGTTTCTATTCAATTCGATATATATATATATNNTCAATTCGATATATATATAGTTTAGAAGTCGAGCTTCGGCTGCGAAAGACTCTGCTCGTACAGGTGCAGCATGATGCCGTCTTTTAAACCTACTTCAGGCACCAGTATACTGGCTGCGTGTGCCCACTCCATTACCTTAAGGTATATATTGCTGGCCGGTATAATTACATCTGCGCGATCGGGGTTCATCTGTAATTTATAGATACGCTCTTCG
>DJFR01000021.1:0-7497 GCA_002432545.1 Flammeovirgaceae bacterium UBA5867
TAACGATTAACGTTAACCAATTTCATTCCTATCACCAAACCATCTACCTTCGCCTCGGTTTATTACAGGTACGATGGTAGTTCCGTATAAAGAAGAAAACACTGGTAAGAAGGAGCAGGTAGCGAAGATGTTCGATAACATCAGTCACCGCTACGATTTTCTCAATCATTTTCTGAGCCTCGGCATCGATAAAGGCTGGCGCAAAAAAGCTATACAATACCTGAAGCCTTTTAACCCGAAACAAATGCTGGATGTAGCAACGGGCACGGGCGACTTTGCCATTCAGGCACTGACACTTAATCCTGATAAGATTATTGGCATTGATATTTCGGCCGGTATGCTCGAAGTAGGGAAGAAGAAAATAGCCGAGAGACGCCTGACTGATCGCATTGAACTGCAACTCGGTGATTCTGAAAATATTCCGTTTGCCGATGGTACGTTCGATGCTGTTACTGTGGCGTTTGGTGTTCGTAATTTCGAGAATTTGGAGCGTGGCCTTCGTGAAATTTATCGTGTATTGAAGCCGGGCGGTCAGTTTGTGGTGCTCGAATTTTCAATGCCGCGAAAATTTCCTTTCAGGCAGGTATATAATTTTTATTTTAAATTCGTTTTGCCTAAGATCGGTAGAGCGGTATCCAGTGATAAAGCTGCTTATACTTATCTTCCTGAATCTGTAGAGGCTTTTCCGGATGGTGAAAAATTTCTTCACATCCTTAATATTGTTGGATTTAAACATGCGAAATGCAGAACACTCACATTTGGAGTAAGCTCAATTTATACTGGCTCAAAGTAATCTTTGCTGTTATGATCATGGTATGTGCGGGAACAGCACATGCCCAGATACAGCGCACCACACGCTGGGTACAGAAAAATAATCCCAATTATGACGATAGAAAACTAACCTATGGTTTTCTTATAGGCCTGCATACCTCTACGTATCAGTTAAAATATTCCGATCAGTTTGTAACGCCTCAATTCGATACGGTTCACTCGGTGGTGCCGGCATGGTCGGCTGGTTTCTCACTGGGTTTTATTGTGAATTACAGACTCGATGATCAGCTCGATCTGCGGTTAACACCCAAGGTTGGGTTTTATGAAAACAAGATCAGCTATATATATACCGATGATACCCCGCGCGATGATCAGTTGGTGGAAAGTACAATGGTGGAGTTCCCGGTATTGTTAAAGTATAAATCGCAGCGAAGAGGCAACGTGCGCATGTATATGATTGGTGGCGTAGTGCCTGCGTTCGAAGCATCGGGTAAAAAGAAAACTGAAGAACGTGAACTGGGTATACGAACTTCAAACATTAGTCTTGATGCCGGTTTTGGTTTTGATCTATACTATCCTCTTTTTAAATTCTCTCCGGAAATACGGTTCTCCCGTGGAATAGTAAATATGCTCAATCGTACAACCGATGACTATGGTGCTCCGTTGAAACGTATCAACACGAATACCATAACGGTATATTTCCTTTTCCAGTAAGTATAGTATATGCAGAAACGAATTGCTTTGATAACCGGTGCTACATCCGGTATTGGCGAAGCCACGGCAAAGCTACTGGCCGCCAACAACTTTAATCTTATACTGTGTGGCCGCCGGCAAGACAGACTGGATAAACTGCAGGAAGAGCTGGGTAAAACTGCCGCGATCACTACGCTTTCGTTTGATGTGCGCGATCAGCAATCTGTGGCAAAGGCTATAGCATCTTTACCGGACACCTGGAAATCCATTGATGTACTGGTTAACAATGCAGGTAACGCGCATGGTCTTGATCCTATCCAGAACGGAAGCATTGAAGACTGGGATGCCATGATCGATATTAATGTTAAGGGACTGCTATATGTGTCAAAAGCTGTATTACCGGTAATGACAGAGCGGAAGTCTGGGCATATTATCAACCTGGGGTCGATAGCAGGCAAGGAGGTATATCCGAACGGTAATGTATACTGCGCCAGTAAATTTGCCGTGGATGCACTTACTCGGGGCATGCGCGTTGACTTGAATGCATTTGGTATAAAAGTAACTTCGATAAATCCGGGTATGGTTGAAACCGAGTTTTCGCTTGTGCGCTTTAAGGGCGACAAAGAGAAAGCTGACCTCACCTATAAAGGTTTAACGCCACTGTCGGGTAAAGATATAGCGGATATAATTTTATATGTGCTGCAGGCGCCTCCTCATGTTCAGCTGGCTGATATCACTGTGTTCCCAACGGCTCAGGCCAGCAGCACAGTTGTGAAGCGAAACTGATCAGTCTATATAAATTTCAATAAGGTAGAAGCATCGATATCATGCTTGCCATCAAATTCAATCAGCGTTGGTTCTATTCCCAATGTTGATGAAACAGATTTCATTTCAGCAAAACGTGTATCGTTTATAAACGGATCAGACTTTCCATATACCAGGTAAGTCTCTTTATCTTTTAGTATAGGTTGACTTGCTTCAAAGTTCATGTCAGGTGGAAATATACCTGCCCACAAGATCAATCGCTGAAAATGAACATTGCCATGTGCCACCCACCGCGATACCGTTGCAGACCCTTGTGAAAATCCAAGCATGGTAACGGGTATATCTATACCGGCCGGTATCTCCTGGAGGTAGAGTGCATCGAGGTATGCTATATAGTTATCAATATCCATCAGTCTGTTTTCTTTCGTCATCCAGTTTGCACCTACGCGGTTGTTACCGCTTTGCATGCGCGATGTAACATCTTCCAGGTAAAAACGAGACAGTGCCTCCGGAGCAATAACGCAAATGTTGTGTGCTTCCAATACCTGAAACTTTCTTATAAAGTATTGCGCAAGCTGGCCGTAGCCGTGCAGTACAAACCATACCTGGCGTGTAGCCGGTGTAAGCGTGCCTGTTTTATAATAACGTGCGCGGCAGTTGAAAGAGAGTTCTTGCTGTTCCATGTATAGAAAGGTATAAATAAAAAAGCCTTCCTGGTGAGGAAGGCTTTTCTTATGTGAAGATCGGATTGATCTATCGTTTAAATCCGAGTGCGCTACCGCCACAATATGCAGTGGAACCATCAAATGTATACTGAATGTAGTATATACCAGTGGTGTTGCAAGGGTATGCTATAGCAGAGATAAACTGTCCGTTTACTTTGCTGGTAGCAACTTTGTTACGGTTTGAATCAAAGAGACTAACCACGATACCATCGGTAGGTTCTTTTGGTGCGCAGATGTTGATCATATACTGTGTGCCTTTGGTAAACACATATGAATATTCAACAAAATCTTTTCCTCCCTTTTCAATTTTATAGCTTTTCAAAAAATTGAAGCCTGCTGCCAGCTTAGGGATACACTGATTGCTCATGGCTTCAGAGTTGCACTGCCCGATAACATCTAATGTGCTTAGAACGCATACGGATAGAGCAATGAGTATTAACTTTTTCATAGTGCAAATAAAATTATACTTGGCTGATTATGCTATTATCTTGTTTCTGATAGAAGATGTTGCAGCGCTGATGCTGGCGATGTCTTCCGGTGTTATTTCAATGGTACTTGTACTGTTATCTTTAATTACCATTACACCGTCAACAACTTCGAAAGTAGATTCTTTATAGGTATAAGTAATCTTTACTTTGTCGTATATCTTCTTTAACTCTTCCATGTCTTTCAACAATGATGCCATATTCTGGTCAGTGTCTTTATAGAAGGAGAGTAGGAGCATAATGTTTTCAAGAATGATTTTCTGCTCACCGATTGTTTCTTTCAACTGCTGGTTGGTTGGATTGGCAGAGGCTACACCACAGGTAATGTGAAGTGCTTCTAACCATCCGCCTGTAAGGAACAGTACGCTGAGGTTTGCACGATCCTGTGTTTGCAGATAGCTGTTGATCGTGTTGAAGTTCTGTGTTGTGATCAGCAACAGTGAATCGAGATTCTTGCTGTTGGTAGCTAACCGGCCGATCGTTTCAATATCAAAGAACTGTCCGATGCTTAAGCCATTCGCAAGTTCTTTAATCGATGCCATATACTTTACGCCATCCTGATTCTGCTCGTAGATGTTGGTATAGCCAAGGTCCGTACCATAGATACCAAGGTTAAGCGCTTTCTTATAGTTGCTGTTATACTTGGAAGTATTATCAGGCGAGTTCAGGAAAGTCGGATTGTATTTCTTGCCAGATTCTTTCAGCAATACTGAAATCTCCAGCGGGCTGGGTATCTGTTGTAAAATATCACCGATAACCTCTTTGGAAATAGGCGTCCCTTCCGATGTGGCAGACGAGTCCTTAGGATCTTCTGTAAAAATAGGGTCGTCCGTTTTTTTACCGGATCCGCAGGCAGTAACAAAGAGTGCCAGGATCAACCCGATAAGTAGTATTCTCATAGATCTAAAATTATACAGTTACAAAGTTAAAAATTAAGCATTCCGCGCCAAAAAGTTACGTTGTTGCTTTAATTCTTTTTCTGTGAAGTTCCTTTCATCTTGTCAGAAACCTTGTCAAAAGAGTTAATCAGCTTGCGTAACAATTCAAAGTATAAAGTGATATACAATAGGATCGTCATCACCCAGATCACCAGTATATCGAAGGTATAGGTGTTGACGGATGTACCGAATATCTTTTTCACTGGTGCAAAGAAAGGCGCACGGTAGTTCAGCATTCCTTCTGATCTCGGCTCCAGGAAAATAGGGTTGATCTGCTGGATCAATTCACCGTTGTATTCGATAATACGTTCTTTCTCGGTAACGTTCTTCACCAGGTCAGCAAGACTCTCATTGTAGTATGCATCCTTATACTGATTAACGTTTTTACCTTCTTTTTCAAAGTTGGCAAACTCGGCTTCACGCTTGGCAACAGCCTTGTTATACATGCCTTGATAGAACGTCTTATATCCTGCAAAGAAATCTTCAAGCTTCTTGTTAAAGGCAGGTGTAAAGTCTTTCAGTGTCCAGGGCGTTGCAAGTTCTTTCTCCAGTCCCTTCTGAAAAAAATCATTTTGTAAAGTAGACTGTATAACATACAAATCCTTTTGCATGATAAGTCTCAACGAGTCATTCTTCTCATTGATATTGTCAGCAATGAATCTTCGTTTTTTGTCCATCTCATCCACTAGAAATGAAGAGTGAAAATCGGACTGAGCTTCAAGCCTGTCGAAATTATAGATGCGTTCTTCGTATGCATTGTTTTTGAAATGATATACCGCCATAGCTTCGTAGGCCCAGCGCGATGCCATCATATCCGCTACAACCGGAACTTTACCTTTCGTACTGATCAGATCATTCAGCTTGTCAAAGTTGAAGAGCAGACCGCTTAATATCATTTGTGGAATCAGCAACAGTGGTATCATTACATATACCGTAACAGCCGAGTTGAATGCCGATGAAATGTTGAGACCTAATACGCTGGCAAAACATGATGTTGTAAATAACACCAGCCAGAACGGTATAAGCATGCCCCATTCAATTTCCAGAATCAGGTGACCGATCAATACAAACGAAAATGTTTGTATGGCTGAAAGTGTAAAGAGTATAAGCAGCTTGGATGTGAGATAACTGTTCCAACTTAAGTTAAGGAACGACTCTCTGCGAAGTATCTTACGATCGCGAATGATCTCTTCAGCACTTACCGTAAGTCCCATGAACAACGCTACAATTATACTCATGAGCATAAACGCAGGGAAGTTTTCGTTGAAACGGAATATATACTCTCTGCCGCCCGGTGCACTTTTATACTTGATGATAAAGGCGAGGATCAACGCGAGTAACGGAGCTTCCAGCAAGTTAATAAGCAGATATTGCTTGTTGCTGAGCTTAGCCAGTGTATCGCGCGTAGCAAAAATTATAGTTTGCCTGATGCGGCTCGGAAGTGTAAGTGAATGTGGAGGTTCTTCCTTAATGTCCTCTACCTTGTTTATTTTGAAACGCTCTTTGTAGAGATCGTACCATTGAGGAGGCGTGATCTTGCGCTTGTTGGTTGGCTGTCCGTATTCATCAACCACTTTCGCTTCAATGATGTTGAAGATTTGCTCCGGGTTAACGTTACCACACGTTTCGCACTGGCCGCGATTACTATCAACCTGGTGAGTCGATTTCTTGAAGTATGTTACCGCTTCTACCGGAGGGCCATAGTAGGCAGGATATCCACCGGTATCCATAATCACCATCTTATCGAACATCTTATATATATCCGATGATGGCTGGTGAATAACAACAAATATAAGTTTACCCTTTAAGGATAATTCTTTCAGTAAGTCGATTACGTTTTCCGAGTCGCGTGAAGAAAGTCCCGATGTAGGTTCATCCAGGAAGAGTATAGCAGGTTCGCGTATCAGCTCCAGGGCAATGTTCAAACGCTTCCGCTGGCCACCGCTGATCGTCTTATCCAACGGGTTCCCTACACGTAAATCTTTGCGTTGGTCAAGCCCGAGGTTTTCGAGTACTTCCATCACGCGCGTATGCAGTTGCTCTTCAGTAAAATGAGCAAAGCAAAGTTTGGCGTTATAGTATAAGTTTTCGTAAACGGTGAGCTCTTCAATCAACAGGTCGTCCTGCGAAACGTAACCGATAACACCGTGGATCTTGTCTTTCTGTGTATGTATATCAAAACCGTTGATCAGTATATGTCCTTTGGTAGGCTCTACCAACCCGGCCATTACGTTTAGCAAGGTGGTTTTACCGGCACCGCTGGCGCCCATAATACCAATCAGTTTTCCCGGGCCTTCTGCTATCAATACATTGCGCAGACCTATGGCACCATTCGGGAATTTAAGTTCATCGATAATAGCATTAAACGAAAGCTTGGTGGTTTTTAATTCTTCGTTGTAGTTGGCAACAAGATCGCTATAGTATAGCGCATCACCGGCTTGTGTTTTAATGGTACTTCCGTGCGAGAACAGATATACCCGGTTCGGCTGCATGGTGAAGCCATTGAGTATATTCAGCTCTTCGCCCAGGTATTTTGTAAAGTACATTTCAACACTGCGCACACGCATAAAGATCAGGTTGCCCTGTATATGGCCGTGAACGTGTTTATATAGTTTGCCTTCTTCGGCTTTATGTTCAGAGTTGAGCAGCAGTATATCTGCGAAATTCAGGGCAGAAGAATCTTCCGAGCGGATGAAACTCTCGATGAGATCGTATTCTTCCTGGATTATATTAAATACGGTGGAAACGGTGTTGATGATCTCCATCCGTTGCGGACTGAAATTCTTATCGGTGCTTACCAGTTCAAGCAACTTTATTAATACAACGACCTTTTGTTTCTGGGTAAGAGTTTTGTTGATCTTCTTACAGATACCAAGTGTCTTTACAGAATCTTTTACAGACGTGAGTTTCTTCTTTCCATCTTCATCATCATCTGCTTTACCGTATCCGGAGAATTGATCGTATAGATCGAGGTACTCCTTAACAGAGTCCTGATCGAGTTCAGTCTGAAAAAAATTGATGACGTACAGGCGCTCGCGCTCTGTAACTCCGCCATCCTGTTTCGTTATAATTGCAAAAAGTTGTGTGAGGGCTTTGAGTATTTCTTCACTCATAGGTTAG
>DJFR01000021.1:7557-7766 GCA_002432545.1 Flammeovirgaceae bacterium UBA5867
TCGAATGGTATTTCTACCAGCTCTGAAAACTCCTGACCTGCCTCTTCCATATCTTCATCATCTTCATGAAAGTACCACAGGATTTTCATGCCTTTAATGTCTTCCAGGGCAGATAACACATCCAGTATCAGTTTGGATGATGCTGTATTGAAGTATTCCAGTTTAAAAACGAATTCAGTAGAAGCGTTTGAGTCGCTGCTATATTTCTC
>DJFR01000013.1 GCA_002432545.1 Flammeovirgaceae bacterium UBA5867
GGCTGAAGTTGCTGCTGCCGCTGCTACAACAGCTCCTGCTGAAGCTGCTGCCGAAGGCGAAGCTCCTGCTGCTGAACAAGCTTAATTATTTGAAAATTGAATTGATGTGCCGGTTCCGATCTTCTTCGGGACCGGCATATTTATTTTTAGGATTACTCCAAAATGAATATTGACTCGTGCTATAAAATAGGGTTGGTTTTAAAACCACACGGACTAAAAGGAGAGGTAACAGTTTCCATTGATGCCGATACTCCAAACGACTTCGCTACGCTGGATGCTGTATTTCTGGCGAGCAATGAACGGCTCGTGCCTTACTTCATTCAACATGTATCCGTGCGCGGCTCGAAAGCTTTTGTGAAGTTTGAAGAAGTTGATTCTCCTGAGGATGCCGGGAGAATTTCCAAGCAAGCTATATATTTACCCAAGACAGCCCGCCCTAAATCTACACGCGGTGAGTTTTACGATGATGAAGTAATAAACTTCGAAGTTACGGATGAGGCTGTCGGTGCATTGGGACATGTAACCGAAGTAATGCAGGCAGGAGCCAACCGCTTGCTGGTGCTCATGTATGAAGGTAAAGAAGTATTGATTCCCGTGAACAGCCCGTTTATTACGAGTATAAATAAATCCAAAAAGAAAATCAGTGTAAATCTTCCGGAAGGCTTTCTGGATATCTGATGTTTATCCTGGTGATCCTTGCTAACTTTTGAGTGATTCCTTTTTTTTGAAGACTATATATGCACATCGACATCATAACCACGTTACCCAAGCTTGTTGAAAGTCCTTTTTCAGATTCTATTTTGAAACGGGCGCAGGCTAAAGGCATAGTTACCGTTAATGTGATTGACCTGCGTCAGTACGCCACCAATAAACATCGCACTACCGATGATTATGCCTTTGGTGGTGGTGCCGGCATGGTAATGATGATCGAACCGATTGACAATTGCATTGCCGATCTGAAATCAAAGCGCGAGTACGATGATATTATATACATGAGTCCCGATGGACAACGACTTAACCAGGCACTCGCGAATGAACTTAGTCTCAAGAAAAATTTAATCTTACTCTGCGGCCACTACAAAGGCGTTGACGAACGCGTTCGCGAGCATTTAATAACGCGTGAGATAAGTATTGGTGACTATGTTCTTTCCGGTGGCGAGTTGGCGGCTGCGGTTGTTGCCGATGCTGTGATCAGGCTGATTCCGGGCGTATTATCGGATGAGACCTCTGCGTTGAGTGATTCCTTTCAGGATGATTTAATTGCTCCTCCGGTATATACCCGACCTGCAGAATATAAAGGCTGGAAAGTACCGGATGTTTTACTCTCCGGACATGCCACTAAAATTGACGAGTGGCGACATGAGCAATCGCTGGAGCGCACCCGCCAGCGCAGGCCCGAACTATTGAAATAGATGATTTTTAGCATCATTATTCGCAGATTTGTGCTAAAGCATGGAAACATAAACCTGCGAAAACAGATAAATTTGGAGGCTTTAACAATTAATCGGTTAAATCTTCAAGCTTACCTCTGAATTTCTCAATTCTTTCCATACATTTGCAGTCCAATTTTCAAAACCATCGAGTTATGGCAGACTTAATTAAATTAGTTGAGCAGGAATTTGCGAAAAGCCGTGAATCTGTTCCCAGCTTCAATCCTGGTGATACTATCAACGTTCACGTGAAAATAAAAGAAGGTAACAAAGAGCGTGTTCAGCAATTCCAAGGCACTGTAATCCAGCGCAGAGGATTCGGTACAAACGGTGAAACCTTCACAGTAAGAAAAGTATCTAATGGTGTAGGTGTTGAGCGTATCTTCCCGATCGTATCTCCTACTATCGATAAAATCGAAGTGCTGAAGCAAGGTAAAGTTCGCAGAGCGAAACTGTACTACATGAAAGGCCGTCAAGGTAAGGCTGCCCGTATCAAAGAAAAGCTTTAAGCTATACCGACTCAAAACATCAGAAGGCCATTCCGAATTTTCGGGATGGCTTTTTGCTTTTCAGCGCGTTTTTATTTCGGGATTGGGGAGCTTAGTAATGCGAAATTTTTCGTTTCAGCGTGACCACATTTTTTCAACTCAAAATCTAACACGATTGAATGACCTTAAAAACCGCGAAATCAGCGTTAATTAGCATACAATTAAATAATTAATAACTTTGTCCCCGCTCATTAAAAAACCATAACCAGACCAATAATTATAATTATGGCAAAAAACATTGTAGAGCTTTTGGGCAAAGACGCAGATTTCCTGTTGAAGCACCAGAGCAAAACTATTTCAAAAGATCGCCTTCATCTTCCGAATCCGAATTTTGTAGACAACATCTTCGTACAATCAAACCGCTCTCCGCAGGTATTGAGAAGTCTTCAGCAATTGTTCGGAACAGGTCGCCTCGCCAACACTGGCTTCCTTTCTATTCTTCCGATCGATCAAGGTATAGAGCACAGCGCTGGAGCATCTTTCGCTAAGAACCCTGATTATTTCGATCCTGAAAATATTATCAAGCTGGCTATTGAAGGTGGTTGCAACGGAGTGGCTACTACATACGGTGTGTTGGCTATGATGT
>DJFR01000079.1 GCA_002432545.1 Flammeovirgaceae bacterium UBA5867
GAATATGAACTTGCTACAAATGTTCCCGATGCATCCGGTTCTATAATCGCAGTGTTCATACCGATTTTATGAAACAGTTTTTTATAAGGGAATTGATAGTAAGCGCTGTCACCAACCGTTTGCCGGATCATGCGCGAAAGTATATTGGTAGTTCCACTGGAATATTGAAAATGTGTGCCAGGCTCATGCTTCAGTTTTTGAGAGGCAGCAAACGCAGCTTTATCATCACTCTTGATAAACATCTGGTGAAATGATCCGGTAGGAGAGAAGTATGATTCAGACCACTCAAGTCCGCTGCTGGCCTGGAGTAAATTGTTGAGCGTAATTTTACTGCGCTCATCATTTTTCCATTCGGGTACAGGCGCAGGCTCTTCGGTTTTCAGTTTATCTTCTTTTACCAGTATACCAATGAGGGCGTTGGTTATACTTTTCGTCATCGACCAGCCCATCATGCGACTGGTATAGGTATATCCGTCAGCATATTGCTCGGCCAGTATATGTCCGTTATAGACTACCACTACACCGTGGGTATATATAGGGTTCTCCGGATCAACATCGTTAAAGGCAGCCTGTACAGTCTCTTTTACTTTGGCGTAGTCAACTCCATTGAACGTTGTATTCAGTATAACATTACCCATCGGCCACGCGAGTGAATCCTGGTTTAATGCCGATACAGGAGGCCGCACGATCGCCTGACTTCTTACAACATCAGCATCCTGCTCCGCGATAAGCGTGCATCCCAACCGATCGCGATATATAGCTTTACTTGTCTTCCACAACATCGATACAGATACAGATGAATCGTTACGATCAACTTCATACGGCAGTGAAGTCATTCCCGGAAACACCTTGAACTCTTCCTGCACAACACTCTCAGGTGTGCGTCCGGTAACATATACACACGAGCACATCGTTTTCGCAGCCATGCCCGTCATGATGGTAGGGAAGAATATCAGTATATAGGAAACTGCAAGAATGATGATAACCAGCAGGCTGATACCGAGGTACCGGAAGAATTTTTTCATGGGCAATATTTACAACGCTAACAAAGCTACTATACCTTTTGAAAGGACCTATGTGTTTCGGGTTAAATCTAGTATTCTTGATAAAAAATTAAAGACGTTGAAAAGAAGTAAACTGAGTATAGCCGAGCTGAAAGATTTTCTGGATGAAAAGGTAGTGCTGTATAATCAGCCCGGGTTTATTGAGAACGATCCGGTTTCCATTCCGCATGCATTCAGAAAAAAACAGGATATAGAAATAGCCGGTCTTTTCGCGGCCGTGCTGGCATGGGGGAAGCGCAAAACGATCATCAACAAATGCCGGCAACTGATGGAGATGATGGACAATGATCCGCATCGGTTTATACTGCAGCATCGCGAGAAAGATCTGAAGCCGTTGCTCGCGTTTAAACATCGCACCTTTAACGCTATCGATACGTTATACTTTGTGGAGGCACTGAAGTGGTTTTATCAGAACCACACTTCGCTGGAGGATGCATTTTATGCCGGAGCTGATCATGAAACAGTAGAGCAGGGGTTGGATCAGTTTCAGAAAATATTCTTCAGCCTGGAAGATGCACCACACCGTACACGCAAACATATTCCGTCACCTGCGCGAAAATCAACGTGCAAACGGTTAGTGATGTACCTGCGGTGGATGGTGCGCGATGACGATAACGGTGTTGACTTCGGCCTCTGGAAAAAGATAAAACCTGCCCAACTGGTTTGTCCCTGCGACTTGCATGTAGATCGTGTAGCCCGCAGACTCAAGTTGATTAAACGAAAACAAACCGACTGGCAGACAGCGCTCGAACTCACGGCACGGCTACGGGTTCTCGACCCGGTCGATCCTGTGAAATATGATTTTGCATTGTTCGGTTTGGGAATCGAAGAGGGATGGTCGAAACGTTCTTCGTAATTTATTAAATTTCCGAACAAGAATGGTTACCTTTCGTCCCTTGACATAAAGCTTTAATCGAGCAGATTCACTGCTGAAATAAACGAAGTGGTAAAAAAGTAATGATATATCGTAGTTTGTAAAACTATCAACCAAAGACCGCTTATGAAGATGATGAAAAACTTTGCTGTACTGTGGGTATGTTTGTTGACGTTTCAATTTTCATTTGCTCAGCAACCCGCAGATCAGACGCAAATACAAACTCCTCCGGAAAATTACACCCTGCGTGAACGCTATAGTATTATGAAAGCGAAGTCGCAGTCCTTTAAAGAATATAAAGTGGTTAAGGAAAGCGTGATGGATGGAGTGTGGAAGATTACACGCGATTCGTTGAATGCGAAGGATGTCGAAATTCGTGATGCACACAAAAATATTGATCAGCTGAAGAGCCAGGTAGCCAGCGTTCAGGCCAATCTTAAAAAGAAAGAAGAGTCGATGGCCGCTACACTGCACGATAGTACACACATATCGGTACTCGGTATAGACATTGAAAAGGGAACATTCCTGACAATCGTAACGATACTGGTGGCAGCATTGGCATTTGTGATTGTGACACTGGCTGGTCGCATGAAAATGCTTACCAAAACGTTGCAGGAAAAGAAACTTACCATCAACATGCTCACCAACGAGTATGAAGAGTATAAGCGCAGAGCGATGGAGAAACAAACGAAACTTTCGCGCGAGTTGCAGGATGAGCGTAACAAACTCTCTTCGATCCGCAATACCTAATACACGGTTCAAACATTTTAAAGTATACTATTCAATGTATCTATAGCCTCAGCTATAGATACATTTTGTTTATACTCATTCGCAAACCGGAAGTTCTACTGAAAATGTAGTGCCTTTATTTACTTCGCTCTCTACGGATATTTTACCTTTAAGTGCACTCACCAATTCCTTTACAATAGAGAGTCCGAGTCCGGATGAACCCTCGCCACCGGTAGGGCGTGTACTCAGTTTTTGAAACTTCCGGAAGAGTAATTTCATTTCGGTGGAAGGTATGCCGAGACCGTGATCCTGCACTTCTATTTTCAGGTAATGACTGTTTTGCCGAATGCGCACGATCACATCTGTGTGCGGAGGTGAGAACTTCAGCGCATTGGATATAAGGTTTTCAGAGATGCGCTGCAGGGCCGAGCGGTCCGTTGTTATACAAACATCCTGTGTGCCATCTTCCAATATCAGCAATATATTTTTGGTAGCTGCATGCTCTTTAAAATTATCGAGGTGTTCTTTCATGAACTCGGTAATATTTATCGCCTCGTACTTCAATTCCATAATACCACCTTCAATTTTACCAATGTCCAGCAGGTTTACGATCAGGCTCTGCATGTTGCTGCAGAGGTGTTGTATATGCAGTATATATTCAGCCTGCTCGGCCGATATATTTCCTTTCTGCATATTGATGAGACTAATGAGGCCCAGTATATTATTTACCGGGCTTTTCAGATCGTGTGCTGCTACACTTAGAAAATTATCTTTATCGGTATTGAAGCGTGTCAGCTTCTTGTTTACTTCCATCAGTTGCTGTTCATATGCCTTGCGCTCGGCAATATCGATCACCGTGCCGCGACTCATGATGTAATTGCCCAGTTCATTATATATAGCCGTTGCATTTAAGAGTACTGGAAACAAACTGCCATCCTTGCGCACAAATGTGTGCTCTTTGTTATGAATGAAGCCTTCACGTTTGAAGGCTTCAAAATCATTATAGTATGAATTATGTTCTTCCGGTACCAGGATGGAAGTAACATGCATCTTGCCGAGTACTTCATCCACCGTATATCCCAACCACTTCAACTCGGTCTGGTTCATGCGCATAATAGTACCATCTGCTGCGAGTGAATGATAGCCACAAGGTGCGTTGTTATACAGATCTTCAATTTCCTGCAGGGCACTTTCTGTTTTTATACTTTTCACTTGCAACGTTTCGTAAAACATCTCAAGCTCCTCCATATTCTCCTGCAGTTTTTGATTCAGCTCTTCCGTTACTTCCGACTGCCGCCTTAATTCTGTAGTGCGTTGCTCCACTTTTTTCTCCAGTGATGTGTTCGCTATATTCAGTTCATTGATGAGCTGCTCATTCCGGTGTTGCTTCTGAACAATGGTAAACAGCGCGAGTATAGATGCAAAGGCTATCAGTATAAAACTCGCATAGCGTATATAGATCTGCCGGTTGTGTGTTACATCTACCTGTTCGAGCCTGTTAGACAATAATATTTTTTCGTGATTGCTGAATGTTGCTTCGTATTGTTCAATGCTGTCCATCAGCGCTTTTCCGCTTCCGTTTTTTATAAACGCAAACGCACTGTCTTGCCCATAAACATTATAATGATCGATAGCATCCTCTACATAATATAGTTTTTGCCGGATGAAGGGAAGGAGTTTATCATGCAACAGCGAAATCTGTTCAGGGTTATCGGATACAAGGTGAAGAAGTGAATCGGACGTTGCCAGAAGGCGGCCGCGACTCTTATGGAAATTCATGACATATCCAGAGTCGCCCGTGATCAGGTAGCCGCGCTGGTTCGACTCGGTATCTTTTAGAAGTGTAAGAAGTATATCCGCCTGGTCGATTACTTCATAGGTATGAAAAACCCATTCAACGCGATCCCGACTGTCTCGAATCGCGTAATGCGTGATGGCAGCACTGATCCCGGTAAGTATAACAGAACTTACCAGCAGCGTAATGATGCTGTTCGTTTTCATTGGATGGGCCAGAGAAGATAGCAAAAAAAAATGTAACACCTAAATGAGTGGCAGGATTTATGGCTGTAGAAATTACAATTATCAAGACCGATATAGCCGCCAGACTTTGGCCGCAGTGAAATTTTAAGAAACTTTACAGAAGCCGTGTAACCAAACTGTAATCCTTAAGTTACCCTTCTTGAAAACTTCACCTTCTGAATTGGACGCACTAACAGACAACACCCTGATGCTGAAAGTCAGGGATG
>DJFR01000192.1:0-1486 GCA_002432545.1 Flammeovirgaceae bacterium UBA5867
ATATAGCCTTGTGCGAGGTAAAGATCAGCGTCATTCTCCGCGAAGATGTGCGGGATCATCAGACTATCGAACACAACGGTAACCTTACCCGTCAGACCGGGAATAGCAGGTTGTTCGGGTATACTATCATCTTTTGCTTCGATGTTCTGCCAGAAGCCATGAAAAGGGTCGAGGAACCTGCCGAGTGGAGGAAGGCGATTTCCTTTCACCATATGGCTGTTATCCAGGAGGTAAATGAGTCCCGCAGTGATCAGAAAGCAGAGTAAGAACTTAAAAACTTTCATGTACAGTTTAGGTTTGAGTGCTTGAAAGTAAAAACCTTTTTCTAATTTTCGGAGCACAATTCCGTGAAAACTGAACAGTAAATCGTTTGAAACAGATTCTCGCAAGATATACCAAGGAGCAGGTAAAGAAAGCCGGTACTATAAAGGCCATATTTTTTGATGTGGATGGCGTTTTGTCGGAAGGAAAGATCATCTATGACGAGACCGGCAAGGAGATCAAAAATTTTAATGTGAAGGATGGCCAGATCATTAGTCACCTGCGAAAGGCTGGTATCATTACCGGGGCAATCTCAGGGCGTGAATCGGGCGCGACAACAAAACGTTGTGCTGAACTGAAGATTGATTTCTGTCACCAGGGCATTCTCGATAAAGCATCTACNNATCGGGGATGATATTAACGATCTTGTTGTTTTCAGACTGGCAGGTTTCAGTGTTTGTCCGGCTGATACATTTCAGTATATAAAAGATGAAGTTGACCTGGTAACATTTGCCAAAGGCGGTAAAGGTGTATTGCGCGAAGTAGCAGACCTCGTGTTATCAGCACGCGGTGAGTTTGAAAAAATTATTAAAGGGTAAATAATCAACATGGAAATATTTAAAGATAAAGTTCAGATCGCAGATAAAGTTACACTCGGTGGCAACAAGATGGTGTTGTTTGCAGGCCCGTGTGCTGCGGAGAGTTATGAGATTTGCATCGGAACAGGAAGTAAAGTAAAAGAACTCTGCGAGAAGCTCGACATTCAATATGTATTCAAGTCATCGTTCGATAAAGCGAATCGTACTTCATCCGGTTCATATCGCGGACCATCCAAAGAAGGCGGACTTGAAATTCTGGCACGAGTAAAAAAAGAACTTGGTGTACCGATCGTTACCGATGTTCATGAATCCTATCAATGCGCAGAGGTTGCTGAGGTAGCCGATGTATTGCAGATCCCTGCGTTCCTATGCCGTCAAACAGATTTGTTGAAAGCAGCCGCGCGTACCGGTAAAGCTGTAAAGATCAAGAAAGGACAATTCATGGCGCCCGAAGACATGAAGTATGCCGTTGATAAAGTAAGAGGGGAGAACAACAACAATGTATTTCTTACTGAACGCGGAGCAAGCTTTGGCTATCATACATTGATTGTAGATATACGTTCACTTCCCATCATGCGTCAATATACTCCGGTAATTTTCGATGTTACACACTCGGTACAACAACC
>DJFR01000192.1:1511-1891 GCA_002432545.1 Flammeovirgaceae bacterium UBA5867
GGTTTCTTCATCGAAACACACCCCAATCCCGAAGTAGCTTTAAGTGATGGACCTAACATGATACCGCTCCATCAGATGGAAGAATTCCTGAAGATGCTGAAGCGTTATTGGGAACTCAGTCGTTAGCCGTTAACCGTTATAGGTTAATCGTTAATCGTTTTTTGAGGTTGAGACTTCGTAAGAGTATATATATCTTATAATTTAATATATCGAAATCCAGGAGCACAAAGATCACCAAGGAGACACGAAGTAACACAAAGGAAAACCCTCCGTGCAACTCTGTCTTCTTTGAGTCCTGTGTGTTTCTGGGTTTTATTTTCAGCGTTGACATTTCTTCGCTCTATCTGCCGGCATCCGCCATGCCCAGCCCACACCCTCGA
>DJFR01000192.1:1931-8786 GCA_002432545.1 Flammeovirgaceae bacterium UBA5867
AGAAAAATTTCCACTTCATTTTAGAATCTCCTTGTAGACTCGGTCATTCGTTCTACCTTTGCCAATACTCTACAAAGTTAGTGGTTTATGTATCGATCAGATTCAGACAATACAATTTTTTACACGCATCAGGCTGCTTTTCAAGAAATTGCCCGTTCAAGCGAACACCATTGTTGCGCTTGTAAACAAACTTGTTGTTGGTAGCAAACCAACCTTCGAATCATTTCTACCAGTACGATCACAAAGCATTTATACTCTTGAATCACATTTATCCCATAAAAACAAAAGTAAGCCGACATCAACGCGAGCAGTTGCTACAGCAGCGTCCGTTGCTGATCTGGTTTACAGGTTTATCAGGTTCCGGTAAATCAACACTCGCGGTTCAACTCGAAGCGCAGTTGCACGAAGCCGGATTCAAAACATACTTGCTCGATGGCGATAACATTCGCGCAGGACTCAACAAAGACCTGAGCTTTACCGATGAAGGACGCGTAGAGAACATTCGCAGAATAGGAGAGGTGTCCAAATTGATGCTCGATGCCGGTGTCATTGTCCTGTCGGCATTTATATCACCGTTTCATGCCGATCGCGAACAGGTAAAGAATATAGTAGGCAGCGAAAATTACCTGGAAGTATTCGTAGATACACCACTCGACATTTGCGAACAACGCGATGTAAAAGGACTATACAAGAAAGCACGCGCAGGCGAAGTAAAGAATTTTACGGGTATAGATTCGCCTTATGAAGCGCCTCAGAACCCTGATATAGCTATACCAACCCATCGCTATAGTGTTGAAGAATCGGTCGATCAGTTGATGAATAGTATTTTGCCGAGAGTTACCGTAGTGCTGTAAAGAGATATATAGATATAGATAGAGATAATAGTAAACAACGAGATGAGCCACCAATATTATTTAAGTCACCTGAAAGAACTGGAAGCCGAGGCGATCTTTGTGATCCGTGAAGTAGTTGCCCAGTTTGAGAAACCTGCCTTGTTATTTTCAGGCGGAAAAGATTCCATCGTGCTGGCATACCTGTCACGGAAAGCATTTGCGCCTGCGCGTATACCCTTCCCGTTGGTACACATTGATACAGGACACAATTTCCCGGAGACGATGGAATATCGCGACTGGCTCGTGAATGAGTTAGGTGTAAAACTGATTGTAGGCTCCGTACAGGAAAGTATAGATAAAGGTCGCGCGAAAGAAGAGACCGGCTATAACGCCAGTCGTAATTCACTGCAGACTGTAACACTGCTCGATACGATTGAGCAGCATAAATTTGATGCCGCCATGGGCGGTGCCAGACGCGATGAAGAAAAGGCACGTGCGAAAGAACGCTTTTTCTCACACCGCGATGAATTCGGACAGTGGGATCCCAAGAATCAGCGTCCCGAATTATGGAACCTCTTCAATGGACGTAAACATATCGGAGAGCACTTCCGCGTGTTTCCGATCTCCAACTGGACAGAGATGGATGTATGGCAGTATATACACCTTGAAAATATACCCATCCCGAAATTATACTACTCACACGAGCGCGAAGTAATCATCCGCGATGGCGCTATACTTTCAACCTCACCGTGGTTAAAACTGAAACCCGATGAAGTGCCGATGAAAATGACCGTGCGCTTCCGTACCTGTGGCGATATGCCGATAACAGGCGCTGTTGTATCCGATGCGGATACCGTAGAGAAGATTATAGACGAAGTTGCTGCTTCGCGTAAAACAGAACGCGGCACACGTGCAGACGACAAACGCTCTGAAACGGCTATGGAAGACCGCAAGAAGTCAGGTTACTTTTAATCACTCAAATCATCTGAAGAAAAATGAATTCGTATTTAAATAATCAGCTTCTCCGATTCACCACAGCAGGCAGTGTAGACGATGGAAAGAGTACATTGATCGGACGTTTGCTATACGATAGTAAATCTATATTTGAAGATCAGCTGGAAGCCGTGGAAGCATCCAGCGCACGCAAGGGATTTGACTATGTAGATCTTTCATTGCTTACAGACGGATTGAAATCTGAACGTGAGCAGGGTATCACCATCGATGTAGCATATCGTTACTTCGCTACACCCAAACGTAAATTTATCATTGCCGATACCCCGGGCCATATACAGTATACGCGTAACATGGTAACGGGTGCATCTACTGCAAACCTGGCGCTCATTCTTATCGATGCCCGCAAAGGACTTGTAGAGCAAACGTATCGTCACTCCTTTATAGCATCATTGCTGAAAATTCCGCACATCATTGTTTGTGTAAACAAGATGGACCTTGTGAATTACAGCGAAGATATATTTGATAAGATCGTGGAGGAGTATAAAGCATTCTCATCCAAACTCGAAGTATCCGATATACAGTTTGTACCCATCAGTGCACTCGCAGGCGATAACGTTGTGAATCGCTCGGAGAACATGGCGTGGTACCAGGGCGCTACGTTGTTACACATGCTTGAGACAGCACACATCGAAAGCGATCATAATCATATTGATAGTCGTTTCCCGGTGCAGTATGTAGTTCGTCCGCAGTCCAAAGAGTATCACGATTTCAGAGGCTATGCAGGCCGTGTAGCCGGGGGTATATTCAGACCCGGTGATGATGTAGTGGTGCTTCCTTCCGGATTTCAATCGAAGATCAAGGAAATATATACCGGCACCGAAGTGCTTGAAGAAGCATTCGCACCGATGTCAGTAACCATTACGCTGCAAGATGAAATTGACATCAGCCGGGGCGATATTATAGCCAAGCCGAACAATCATCCGCAGTCGGAACAGGATATAGACCTGATGCTTTGCTGGATGAATCAGCGACCAATCAACCTGAATACAAAATTCTTTGTGCGCCACACCACACGTGATGTGAAAGGCGTATTAAAAGAGATCCAGTATAAACTTGATATCAACACGCTGCACCGCGTAGAGAATGTAGATCAGCTTGTGATGAACGACATCGCACGCGTGAGAATACGTACAGCCCAACCGTTGTTTTTCGACAGCTATCGTAAGAACCGCATCACCGGAAGTGTTATCCTGGTAGATGAAGGAACGAATGAGACAGTAGCTGCAGGAATGATTGTATAGTTGTATATTTCAGCATGGATATCGATAGCTCGTTGCTCACATTGGCCATTCGCGCATCGGAAGAAGCCTGCAGGGAAATCTTGCAGGTGTATCATTCCGGAGATTTTCAGGCGGAATCAAAAGGCGATAATTCACCGCTGACGCGCGCTGACAAGCAGGCGCACCAGGTTATTGCATCCATTCTCGAATTATCCGGGTTGCCCGTGTTGAGTGAAGAAGGTAAAGCTATACCATATGCAGAACGCAAAGACTGGCACTACTTCTGGATGGTTGACCCGCTCGATGGCACCAAAGAATTTCTGAAACGCAACGGAGAGTTCACGGTAAACATAGCCCTCATTCATAAAGATATACCCGTGCTCGGAGTAGTTGCTATACCGGTTACCGGAGAAGTTTTTTACGCAGCACGAGGCACGGGCGCATTCGTAAAACGTGCAAACGGAGTCTCTCCACTTGCCAAACGACTACCGGTTGATCTGAAACAACCTGGCCTGCGGGTGGTAGCATCGCGTTCGCATATGAACGATGAGACAAAAGGTTTCATCGATGCGCTGAAAGAGCCGACACTCGTATCACAAGGCAGCAGTCTGAAATTTTTATTGATGGCCGAAAATAAAGCCGATGTATACCCGCGCTATGCACCAACTATGGAATGGGACACAGCCGCAGCACACGCCATTATAAACCAGGTGGGCCTCAAAGTTCTTCAGCTCAATGAACAGGCTGAACTCGTATATAATAAAGAGAATCTCCTGAATCCGCACTTCCTGGTGCGGTAGGCACACCGTTGTATGCAACCCGCATCCATTGCTAAAGCGTGTATGCTTTGCCGCTGATAAAAAAAGAGTTGTTTCAAACTCGTCCTGCCTCGTAATGTTGACATAATAACCTGAACACCGCATCTTTATAGTACGCCTCGCGTTTTGGAAGAGCATCCGCATTCTCAACATCGTGGCGCATGCATAACAGGCTATGGCACAGTAGTCAGTAAAATCAGTATAAAGGTGAAAGCATATTCGGAAGATGATCTGATTAAATATCTGAAAGAAGGCCACGAAAGTGCTTTCCGGATGGTGTTTGATCAATACTATCGCCCGCTTACACTTTTCGCGGTGAAGTATATTGGCGATGTGGAAGACTCGAAAGAAATTGTCCAGGAGTTTTTTATTCGTTTCTGGACAAAGCACGAAGCCATCAACATTCGCTTCTCCCTTAAAACTTATTTATACCACGGTGTCCGTAATGCGTGTCTCAATTTTATAGAGTCCAACAAAGTTGTGCAACGCCACATGCGCGACTATACCAAAACCGATCTCTCCAGCGACAATCCGCTTGAACGTATACTCGTAGCAGAGCAGGAGGAACTTTTGATGCAGGCCATCGATCGCCTTCCTGAAAAATGCAGGCAGATATTTTTCCTCAGTCGTATGGAAAAATTGTCCAACCAGGCTATAGCCGATCAGTTACAACTCTCCATTAAAACGGTGGAAGGACAGATTTCAATCGCATTGAAGCGACTGCGCGATCTGCTCATTTCGGTTTTTATACTGCTGTTTTCATAGCCCTGAAAATATTTTCATAAATTTTTCTTTCGCGTTTAAGGGTTGCTGTAAAATTTCCTGTCTATAGGGCGATTTAATTTTTACCCAAGCCCTACGTAACTCTATGCAGCAATTTTACTCCGCACAAAAGCATTTCAGGTGTAGTAAGCAGTTTACATATAGCCTCCTGGTAGGCCTGGCATTATGGCTTAGTGCTGCCATGTCGGTATATGCGCAGCAGGTAACATTTTACGAAAGCTTCGATGAGACAGATGTAAGTGAATTGCCGGAAGGCTGGACCACCTGGCAAAACGGTGGAGGAGGAGCGCAGATATACTGGGCGGTTTTCAAGTACAATCCCTTTGGTGTTGAAAAATATGTGATCTCAAATATAGAGCCCGGTCGTGATGGCATGACGGATGAAGACTGGCTCATTACACCACAGATCACACCGGCAGAAGGTGATTACCTGATGTTCGATAGCCGCAGATCTTTTTTTGATACAGGTGATAGCTTCGAGATCCGGATATCCACAACAACCAACAAAGCACCGGAAGCTTTTACAGAAACACTCGCAACCTATACGGAAGCGGATATGCCAATATACGTTGAGAAACTACGCATTGATCTTTCTGCATACAAAGATATACCTATACATATAGCCTTTGTCCATATATCAAATGTAGGTTCAGAAGCTGAATCGGGTATATGGTTTATGGACGATGTGGAGGTGCGTCCTATTCAGGCAGCCTATATTGATGATACCTATTTTCGTCAGGCTACATCTCCGCCACAACCTCCGGTAAAGCTTGGCGATGTTGCTTTTCCCGGCATTGTAGAATTTGCTGTGAATGGCGATTACGACAATGTTGATCTTACGTCCATCACCTTTACAACAGAGGGAACAACCGATGTTTCGCTCATCAAAGAAGTTAAAGTATACTATACTACCGATGAGTTCGTGTCTATTGACGATCTCATTGCAGGCCTTGTGCCGCTTTTCGGTTCACTTGAAAATCCGACCGAAACTTTTGAAGTAACCGGAAATGTTTCCATGGAACTGGAAAATCTCCATTTCTTCTGGATTGTATATACGCTGGACGACTCACGCGAACTCACATTTCCGTATCCACAGATCGATATCACCTTTGAGAAATATATAGCCAACGGCCAGGAATATATACCTGCTGTTCGCACCTATTTCGGTGCCATTGATGTAGTGCCGCCTACGGTGGTGAACGATAATTTTGCTGACGCGATCGAGCTCACAACCGCAGTAGAGCGTTATGGTTCTTCAACCTATCCGGCAACGTACGAACCAGAACACGATGTTATTGCATACTGCCAAAACAGCGGCTATGAAATGATTCACTCGGTGTGGTGGCACTTTACAGCTCCGGGCAACGGNNCTGGTTACTGCTGATCTGGCTGAATCGCGGTTCAATACCATCGTTGCATTCTTTGATGAGAATATGAACCAGGTGGCGTGCAACGATGACATCAACAGTAATCAGCAACAATCGCGCATTACTGATTATGCCATGACGAAAGGACAGAAGATCTATATCCGCGTAAGCGACATTGGTGGATTTGGCGGTACATCGTATCATGAATCCGGTGTAGTCATTATGGATTTTACATTCTCGGCCCCGGTGGGCACCGAAGATGATTACCGAACCGTAAGTATATCTCCTCCGTATCCTAACCCCGCATCGGCCACAGCTTCGGTTGATCTGGAGGTACAGAAGCCGGGCGACATCATGATCACGATACAGGATATGGTGGGCAAAAATGTTCTTGAACAGGAGGCGAACTATAGTGCCGGTAAACATACGGTAACGCTTGATGCTTCAGCGTTGCGCCCGGGTACCTATGTGGTACGTGTGGAAGGACACGGTACGCATGAAACCCGTAAGCTGATTATTACACGATAGAAATATATACTATAACGATAAGCTATATCTGTTACCCTTTAATTAACCGTATTGTATGCAAGCTAACAACGATGATGAACGCAAATGGTACCTGGCCACCAAAGTATTAACAAGTGGACTGGATGCAACGGAACAAGCCGAGTGGGAGACGTTGAAAAATGATCTCGCCTTTCAGCAGGAATTTGCGTTGGTAGAAAAATATTGGAGTAAACTCGATACACTGCCGTATCAGCAGATCGATCCTGAAAAAGACTGGAAGATTGTTCGTGACCGTGTTCAGCAACAAGTGCCA
>DJFR01000246.1:0-8341 GCA_002432545.1 Flammeovirgaceae bacterium UBA5867
ATCCATTCACCTGCTACTATCAGATCTATAGTATTGTTGTTGTCTACATCACTCCATATAGCGGCAGATACCAGCCCTATGTTTTTCAAGCCAGGTGCTACCCGGTCGGTAACATCCGTGAAGCGGCCCTTGTTGTTTTGTAGTATAGAACTCTCGCCCGCCTGCGGATAATGTTGAGGAGTTAATCGTCCACCGATAAAGAGATCGAGATCACCATCGCGGTCATAATCCGCAGCCACCACACAGGAGCCACTTGCTGCTGATACAGGCAACGCATCTTTTCGGTGACTGAAATTTCCCTTGCCATCGTTCATGTATAAACGATCCCTATAGTATTGCGATCCGACTGCAAATTCATTACCACCGCTTACTATATATAGATCATTGTCTTCATCACCATCGGCATCAAACAGTAATACACCGATATCTTCTTCAAACTTTTTCCCCGTGGTTAATGCTTTGCTTTTGAATGTTCCGTTCTGTTGCTGGATGTAAAATTGTCCGGATTGATTATAGGCTCCAGCAACAAAGAAATCATCAAGGCCATCACCATTAATATCTCCGGTAGCAATACCGGGCCCATCTTCCGAAAATTTGTGTGGCAGCAAAGGTTGAATCTTAAAATCAACATACTCGGTTTCGTGATGTATATAGTTAATGTTGCGCGCTTTTGTTTGTTTGAATAACGGATGATATACCTGGTTTTGTTTGGCCGCTATACCTTTCGGCTTTGCATTGGTGTAGTTAATTGTTATGGACTGATCAACCTGTGCCTGTCTTATCAGCTGTTCTTTACCATCTGACCAGCGAACCCGTATAGAATCTATACTTTTAAATTTAGCCAACCCAAAATGAAGACCTTGCTCCACGGATGACTGATAACCCCGGTATGGAGAATTCTCCTGGTATTGAACGGTGTCGTGCGTATATAGCCATACTTTGGCACCGTAACCTTGTATATTTCCGGCCGGACCTTCAAACCTGATTTTCAGGAAATGATGCTGCGTTAATTTCTCGGAATGATTTTCAAATACGAACGCAGGACCATCAATGTTATTGGTTATATAGTCCAGGTCACCGTCATTGTCCAGGTCAGCGCACGCAGCTCCGGTGGAGTAGGCGGGCACGGTAAATCCCCACGCAGCAGACTGGTCTGAAAATGTAAGATCACCTTTATTGCGGAAAGCAAAGATGGGTATATGTGCGCCCTCTATACTGCTGATGGCCGTGAGGAGTTTCTTCTTTACAGATTCATCGTAGCCATGCTGCATAAACTCGTGCATTTTATAGCTCGCAAAATCGCGATTGGTTATATCGCGTGCATAGCCGTTGGTAATCAGCAAATCTTTCCAGCCATCATTATCAATATCAGCAAATAAAGGACTCCAGCTCCAATCCGTTGCTTCTATACCTGCAAGTTGTCCTATTTCACTGAAGAGTGGCTGACCGGCTATAGCTTCACCAATATTCAGTTGCAGGGTGTTGCGCATAAATTGTGGCGTATAGCCATAGGCCAGTTCCGATCTATAGCGATCGTAGTTGGTTGACCCGAACATCATCTTCTGTCGCTTGTTGTCCGGAGGCAGCATATCTACTGCGACTACATCCGGTAAACCATCGTTGTTGAAATCAGAAACATCGTTGCCCATGGCCGAATAACTGGTATGTTTAAAGTATTGCGCCATGCGGTCGGTAAATGTACCGTTGTGATTATTGATATACAGGAGGTCGTTGGACAGATAGTCATTCGAGACGTAAATGTCAGGCCAGTCATCGTTGTTTATATCGCATATCGATATACCTAACCCATAACCTTCTATCGTAACACCTGCTTCAGTCGAAACATTGGTGAATGTATTGTTGCCGTTGTTCCGATAGAGACGATCTGTGTTGATCATTTCACCTTTCAGTCGTTTGGGCCTGATAACGTTCGGGCCGGTCTGGTCAGTTGTGTTGGTGAGTATATATACATCCAGGTCGTTATCTTTATCATAATCAAAAAATGCAGCTTGCACCGAGTGGCCTGTGTCTGCCAGTCCGTATTCTTTTGCTCGCTCGGTAAACGTATTATTGCCGTTGTTGATATATAGCTCATTGGCACGTTGCGTTGGATCGTTTGACGGCCCGGCATAGCATACATATATATCGATCAGATGATCCTGGTTAATATCGACCATCGATACACCGGTTGCCCATTTTTCCGCAGATGCTATACCGGCCTGTTTTGTAATATCTTCAAACTTGAATTGTCCTTTGTTCAGGTAAAGTTTGCTGGCCGACATATTCGCAGCAAAGAATATATCCTGCAGTCCATCGTTATTAACATCGCCTACGCCAACACCGGCACCATTGTAAAAATACTCGAACGTGATAATATTCAGGTCTTCATCTTCCCTGAGCTTGTTTGTAAAGTCAATTCCCGTTCTGCTGGCGGGGAGCAGTTCCATCTGTGTTAATTTCTTTTCAGATGTACTGCACGATGCCAGCAGACACAGTATAAATAAAAGTATACTTCGCAACAGTATCAGCGTGTGTGTGCTTTTCAGAATGCAGCAATAGGGTATTCTCATAGGTATTATGATGTTCTAAGTTAGCCAGCAATCCATTGGTACAAAGGTATATGCGTATAAAAATATTTTTTCATTTGCTGTCAGGGTAATTTGTCTGTATAGTTGTATTAGTAAACTGTAATATCCGGAAACAGAAAATTACCACTGCCTGTATGAATCGATTAATCTCACTTTTAAGCCTGTATACATGTATTGCTTTACTGACAGCTTGTAGCCAGTCAGCCCCAACCGGGGACAAGAAACAGGATGATGCAGCAACCGCGCTTCTCAAACGTATTGTAAAAGATAAAGCCGCTTCATTTCTGATCGAGTATATTCCGCAGGATAATGGTGAAGACGTTTTTGAACTGGAGAGCAGCGGTGATAAAATTGTGCTGCGTGGAAACAATGCCATAGCGGTTGCCTCGGCATTGAATCATTACCTGAAACATTTTTGTCATCAACATTATGCGTGGGACAATCTCGAAGTTGTTTTGCCTGATGCATTGCCGGCTGTTACTACAAAGGTGAGACGAACTTCGCCCTATAAATACCGGTACTATCTCAATTACTGTACCTTTAATTATACCATGGCCTGGTGGGACTGGGAGCGTTGGCAGCGTGAGATTGACTGGATGGCACTGCACGGTATAAACATGCCGCTTGCACTTACGGGCGAAGAGGCTATATGGCAAGATGTATACCATACCATGGGCTTTGCGGATAAAGAGCTTGAGACATTCTTTACCGGGCCGTCTTATTTCTCCTGGTTCTGGATGGGCAATATAGATTCGTGGGGCGGGCCACTTCCTAAACACTGGATGGACAGCCATAAAGATCTTCAGAAAAAAATACTGGCGCAGGAACGCTCCTTCGGTATGACTCCTGTATTACCGGCCTTTACCGGACACGTGCCGCCTACATTCAAAGATAAATTTCCAAAGGCGAAACTGAAGAAGACAAATTGGGGTGCTGGCTTTAACGATGTATATATACTCGATGCCGAAGATTCATTATTTGAAAAAGTAGGATCGCTCTTTCTGGAGGCACAAACGCGGGAGTATGGCACCGATCATTTTTATTCTGCTGATACTTTCAATGAAAATGTGCCACCCACTAATGATACTACATTTCTGAAGCAGATCAGCAACAAGGTATATAGATCAATGGCGAATACAGATCCGCAGGCGGTGTGGCTTATGCAGGGATGGATGTTTCATTACAATGCAGACTACTGGAAACCTGCGCAGATCAAAGCTATTCTTTCCGGTGTGCCGGAAGATAAGATGATTGTACTCGATCTGTATGGCGAAAGTCACCCGGTGTGGAAACAAACTGATGCCTACTATAGAACAACACCCTGGATATGGAACATGCTTCAGAACTTTGGTGGTAACGTAGCCATGTTTGGAAGGATGAGCAATGTTGCAGCAGATCCGTCTGCTGCGTTGCACGATGCAAATTCAGGAAAGCTTACAGGCATTGGTCTTACACCGGAAGGTATCGAGCAGAATCCTGCGCTTTTTGAACTCATGCTTGAAAATGTTTGGCAGCACGAAGCAATTAATGTTGATGCCTGGCTGAAAGAATATACCGAGGCACGATACGGCTCGGAGAACACAGCTGTTAACGAAGCCTGGACTATATTGAAGAACACCGTATATACCGGTGGACTGGGTGAAGGTGGGGCTGAATCAATTATAGTGGCACGGCCTACATTTTCGAAAAAGGGACATCGCGTGTTAACGAAACTTGATTATGATGCGGTTGAGCTTGCAAAAGCGTGGAAGATTTTTGTTGACGAAGCAGAAACGTTTAAAAATAGTACAGGCTATCGATACGACCTGGTTGATGTTACGCGACAGGTGTTGGCAAATTACGCGTCACCATTACAACAGAATATAGCAACGGCTTATAGTAAGAAGGATATAGATTCATTTAGGAAATATAGTGCCGAGTTTATCCGGCTTATGGATGATATGGACACACTGTTAAGTACACATCCGGATTTTCTATTGGGCAAATGGATTGACGATGCGCGTAGCTGGGGCACTACTGCTGAAGAGAAAAACCTGTATGAATTCAACGCCCGCGACCTTGTTACGCTGTGGGGTGATAAGAACAGTGAACTGCACGAGTACTCCAACCGCCAATGGGCCGGACTGCTAAAAGATTTTTATAAACCACGCTGGCAGCAGTTCTTTACATACATTGAGCAATGCATGGCACAGCGCAAAGCTCCCGACCTCGTTGCCTTCGAAGAGAAATTGAAAGACTGGGAATGGCACTGGGTAAATTCCACAACTGAAAAATATTCACCGGTACCACAGGGAAATTCCATCGTGGTAGCAAAGGCGCTATATGCCAAATATCATTCTAAAATTGTAGCGATGCCATAGAAGTGTTTCGTTGATGAACGAAAACAACTATGGACAAACAGGATAGTATATATTCAGCGAGTATATATCAGTAACCTGCAACCGGAAAGTATAGCTTAAAGGTAGTGCCTTTATTTACTTCACTTTCGGCAGCAACCCAGCCGGAATGATTGAGCATTACTTTCTTGACAATTGCCAGGCCTATGCCGCTGCCGGATGACTCGTGCTTGGGATGTAGTTTATGGAAAACTTCAAATATTTTTTTTGAATACTCCTGCGGGAAACCAATACCATTATCGGAAAAACTTATTTCATGGAAATGTTGATGTAGTATATCAGCCTGCATGGAGATTTCTTTATCCCATACCTGTTTCAAAGTAATCTTTATCTCAAGCTTTTCTGCAGGCCTGGAGAATTTTATAGCATTAGTGAAAAGGTTTAGAAACAATTGGTGTAACTGATGGCGTATACCGCTTATCACAGGCAAATTGTCGGTATATATATTAGCCTGCTTTTCTTCGATAAGTAGTTCTACGTCATTCTTTACTATCGATATAATTTCATTCAGATTAACAGGTTCAAACATAATGCCAGCCGAGAGCTCGGAGTAGGCCAGTACATCTTCCATCATCTTCTGCATCTTGGCAGCACTGTCTTCAATCTTGTGCGAATACTCCGATATCTGTGCAGGTGATTTTCCTTCTTCACGTTGTCGTGCAGAGAATACACGAATTTTGCGGATGGGTTCTTTCAAATCGTGACTTACAATATAGGCGAAGGCTGAGAGTTCACTGTTCAGATTTTCGAGTACTTTGTTCTGGTCTTTTAGTACAACCGCAGCAGCTTTCATCTCGTCTTCAGCGTGTTTGCGTTCGGTCAGGTCGCGCGTAACTTTGGAGTAACCTATAATGCCTCCACTATTGTTGTGGAGCGCTGTAATCACCACACTGCCCCAGAACTTGCTGCCGTCTTTCCGCACACGCCATCCTTCGCTTACAGCCTTCCCGTGTACCTTAGCTTCATGCAAAAGTTTATCCGGCAATTTACTGGCTATATCTTCGCTGGTATAAAATGTTTTGAAACTTCGGCCAATGATTTCGGAAGCCGTATACCCTTTCAGCAAGGCGGCTCCGGCATTCCAGTTTT
This sequence comes from Flammeovirgaceae bacterium UBA5867, assembly GCA_002432545.1. GTDB lineage: Bacteria > Bacteroidota > Bacteroidia > Cytophagales > Cyclobacteriaceae > Ohtaekwangia. Next base: position 6,074 of record DJFR01000246.1, read on the forward strand.
GGATAATGCCCCCTTGGTCGAGCATAAGTATAGCATAGTCCTGAACCTCTTCAATCATCTTGTGATACCGCTCTTCGCTTTGTCGCAACTCTTCATTTCGTTGTTTGAGCTCTTCGGTATAGATGCTGAGTCTGTCTTCAGCAATCTTTTTATCAGTAAGGTCTTTGGTAACTTTAGAATAGCCGATGATCTCGTGATGGTCGTCACGCAGCGCTGTAATGGTGATGCTGGCCCAGAATCGGCTCCCGTCTTTTCGAATGCGCCATCCTTCGCGCGTAACCCATTCGTTTTCAAAAGCGTCACGCAGAATCTGCTCCGGTATATTTGCTGCTTTGTCTTCTGCGGTATAAAAAAGACGAAAACTCTTTCCTATAATTTCTTCAGCTTTATAGCCCTTCACTCGTTCTGCACCTTTATTCCAGTCGATCACTTTTCCATCCTTGTCCAGCAGAATAATGGCATAATCACTCACTTCCGATATCATTTTATGATATCGCTCTTCACTTCGTGTCAGATCTTCATTCTTGAGTCTTAGCAGTTCAGCGTAGTTGCTGAGACGGTCTTCTGCCTTTTTGCGTTCAGTGAGATCACGCGTAACTTTTAAAATTCCCGTTATTAATCCGCTGTCATCATGCAGCGCGGTGAGCGTAATATTTCCCCAGAAGCGTGTGCCATCTTTTCGTAAGCGCCATCCTTCATGGTTAGCCCGGCCATCTTCGATTGCTGTTTTCAGAAGCCGCTCGGGTAGTCCGTCTTCCTTATCTTCTTTCGTATAGAAAACTTTGAAGCTCTTGCCGGTAATTTCTTCTGCGCTATATCCTTTAATCCGTTCAGCCCCTTTGTTCCAGGAAGATATAGTGCCTTGTATATCCAGCAGAATGATCGCGTAATCCTCTACCTCAGCGATAATTTTTTCAAAGCGGTCTTCACTTAATTTAAAAGTAGGGTTCGTTGTATGGGCAGCAGACTGGAAATTCTGTTCAAGTAAATTCTTCATGCCGTATTACGTTGGCTTAAATATAAAGGGGCCAACATACTTTTGTTTAACAAACGAGTGTCATTTTTTAATTTTAAATGATAAATATTAAACAGAACGAAGTGTAAAAAATCATGCCCGGAACTTGACAATTTGTTACGATGTGATTGCACTTCCGGCTATATGTAAAACCGGTGCGATTTGCTTTTAGATCGCAACTGGTTTGCTATGGCTTCTCCTTTCAGCGATTTACTCTTCGCGATAACATCCAGAAACTCTTTCAGCTGTGCATAATTACTCGGCTTCTCATAGAAAGCGAGCGCTCCTGATTCAATGGCTTTTTGTACATCCTTTTGTGCCGATGATGTTGAATACATGATAACGGGTATATCTTTCACATGACTGTTACGCTTTAATTGTTGAAGACATTCCCACCCATTCATCTCCGGCATATTTATATCGAGGAAGATTACATCGGGCGATTCTGTTTTCTGATGTGCCAATGTATTTAATAGTTCCCTGCCATCTTTCATCGAAGCACAGGTGATCGATGTATCAATCTCTGAAAGTGCCTCCAGAAAAAGGTCTACATCATCCGGATCATCATCTGCTATTAAAAATCGTTTCATCATGCCGTAGATATTCGTTCGAAAATCCTGTCAGAAGATTAGTTCTCTTTTGGGAATTGGTCAAACCTTCTGTCAACGTGTATCGCTGCTCAACACATTTTTTGCGAAACCTTCGGGAGGCTGTGCTTGATTCAAGTTAATATTTAGTTCGCATAGTAAAAATGACTTTGCCCTGATCTGTGAACAATATTTTCAGCAGGCTACATTTGATCTATGGAACAATTCTATATACGTTGCGACTCTCGCCCGGTATATATTGTTCATGCTTGTGTGATGGACAAGAAGACCATGGGAAAGATTCTGATAAAGTAACAGGAACGGTAATTATATACCAGTACAGCTTTTTATGGGTCAGATGTGGTAACTTCTCTCAGTAATGAACAGACCAGTGCGAGCTCTGCCAGCAATTTGAAACATTCTTCCCACACAACGCCAGCCCGCACGATGTCGATGCACACCGATATACTTCCGAAAACGGCAGCGCAAATCAACAGTATACGGCTTGCCATGTGCAGGTGACGCCAGAGGGATGCGGTAAGGGCTACACCTGCCAAAGCACCGAGTATAACAGGCAATTCATATAGCCAGGGCGATGTTGTTGCGGTATCGAAAGAGAAAATAATTTTTTCTTTTAACTGCTCATGAAACATGAAGCGTTCATCG
>DJFR01000246.1:8378-35521 GCA_002432545.1 Flammeovirgaceae bacterium UBA5867
CCAGGTGCCCGGAGATGATTCTCCTGCCAGTATGAGAACCGGGTTGTATGGATGCAACGTGATAGCAACAACAAAGAAGAATATAAAGAGAACACAGAGGAATACAACGGCCTGTGTATACGCTTTCATGTGCAGTCCAGGTCTTGCCCGCCATCAATGATCTGCCACGTGCCCTGTATATTGACAAACCACAGTGCTTCCGCCAGTGTGTCGCTGCTTATTCCTGCGAAGGTTGAAGACACACATGCTATATCGGCAATACTGTCTCCATTCAGATCGGCTGTCCATACAGAACCGTTGATATTATTTACGATGCACGCAACATGCTGATCAGCCTGGTAAGGTATATATACTCCGAGTATATCGTCTGCTTCCAGGCTTGCTGCGCAGGCGAACTCGATACGCGGCTGATCGGAAATACAACCCAGGTTTTCCGGAACAATCTTCAGGGTAATGGAAATAAGACTTGCCGGTACAGCTCCGTTGCCGGTAAGGAAATATACTGGTATGCGATTGGTAAATTCGTGAATGAGCGATCCTATACCATTCACTTCCTGTGGTCCGCTGTCATACGAACCGAGTGGCGGGCCGAATGCTATATTCATTTGCGGATGCCTGGCATGATAGATTGATTTCAATAAGAAGTTTGTATTCTCTGTAACAGAACATTCAAAACGCGTTTCCGGTTTTCCTTCAGGTGAAGTATATACTGCATTGTCTTCTGGTGACATCTTATAGATGAAAGGTCTGCCTCCCAGGAAGAAGAAGTTTCCATCGGCCAGAAACTGCGAGTCCTTTGCGGGTGGCAGAACGGTGGAAGATGAATCCGCAGGATCGGTTACCCGGTTAAGCTGGATAAGTTTAGGACATGGTTCGCGAAGTGCGGTGCCCGACTGCATCATTTTCTTATAGGCCAGTATCGCTTCGTAAGCCTTTATTTCGTCTGTGGCAAATACAAGGCTGTCTTGCAGATCAGATAACTCCTGTGTTCCGCGAATCATTTCTATACTGTCGCGTATATAGATGGCGCGCCTGGCATAGGTATAAATGTCGAGCAGTGGAGAGAATGTTTCCATCGCCATGCGCGTACTGTCATTGGCGGCACCCGTATATTCTATATTTACATTTGCAGAAACGGGATTGCTGTCGGTTACTTCATTTACCAGACTATCCGATAAATCTGCTGCTGCAATTTGTGTTTCAGTATCGGTTTTAGACCTGCAGCAGGTGAGTGTAAGAAGACAGATAACTGATGTGATCAGCGTAACAGGGTATTTCATGTATTCAACAAGGGGGTCAGGATGATTGCTTAAATATATAGTATTCTTTTGTACGAATTGTGCAGACGGTTGTAAAGAATTTGCTCGTGTCGCTACTGATTCATGTTGCACGTTATAACGATAGCTGAACTGAACGTAGAATCATTTAACTAATTTTTAACGAATGATATCGTGTAAAAACATTTCATTTGTTAAGAACCCACCCAATCTTGTTAAGCATGAAAAAGTCTTCGATCACCCGCAGAGATTTTTTGAAGTCGGGCAGTCTGGCCGCAGGCGGTCTGTTACTTTCTTTTTCTATTTCACCAGGTGTTGCCAAAAGCTTGTTGCCTGCAGCATCGCCTGCTTCGTTAAATGCTTTGCTGCGGATCGGTGACGATAATAGTATATATATCATTCTCTCGAAAGTAGAGATGGGACAAGGTGTATGGACCACGCTGCCGATGTTAATTGCCGAAGAGCTGGATTGTGATTGGAAAAAGATAAAAGTGATGCATCGTCCTTCCGGCAGGGGAGATGATTTTCGTGAATCAATATTTGTACAGTCTACCGGGGGATCAGACTCCACGCGATCCGAGTTTGATCGTTACCGCCTGGCCGGTGCAACCGCGCGCGAAATGCTTATTGAAGCAGCCTGTAAAAGATGGAAGGTGAAAGCAACATCGTGTCGTACTGAAAATGGTTTTGTTATAGCAGGTGATATGCGTCTCAGCTATGGTGCGTTGGCTACGGAAGCGGCAACACTGCCTGCACCGCAGGTAACATTACGGGATGCTTCAAAATGGAAATATATAGGTAAATCTCAAAAACGCCTGGACAATCCGGAAAAGGTAAACGGACAGGCTCGCTATGGTATTGATATGCAGTTCCCCGATCTGCTAACAGCCGTGGTAGCCCATCCGCCTGCCTTTGGCGCAGTTGTAAAATCATTTGACGCCAGCAAGGCAAATGCTATACAAGGTGTTCAGCAGGTGGTGCAGGTTCCGCAGGGTGTTGCTGTTATTGCCACTAACTTTTGGACGGCTAAACAGGGGCGTGATGCGCTGGAGATTGAGTGGGATTTTAGCATGATTCAACACGTAAGCAGCAGCACACAACGGGATGAGTACCGGTCGCTGTCTCAAACCAGCGGACTTGTTGTGCAGCAGAAAGGTAGCGTGGCTGATGCATTGAAAGCGACTGATACTATACTGGAAGCAGAGTATACGTTTCCGTACCTGGCGCACGCACCTATGGAACCTTTAAACTGCACGGTAAGGATCAACGCAGATTCATGCGAGATCTGGACCGGTACACAATCGCCTATACTACATCAGCAGGAGGTGGCGTCATTTTTAGGACTAAAGCCGGAGCAGGTAATCTTTAATACACCCTATATCGGAGGAAGCTTTGGAAGGCGAGGTTCGTTCGGGAATGACTGGGTACTTGAAGCTGTACACATCGCGAAAGCGAGCGGGCGTTTTATCAAATTGATCTGGACACGCGAAGATGATATCAAAGGAGGCGGCTACCGGCCGGTATATTTGCATCGTGTACAGGTAGGCATCGGTAACAATGGTTTACCATCGGCATGGCTTCACCGTATTGTAGGGCAATCGCTGTTTGCCAATACTCCGCTGGAGAAGGATATTGTTGCGAATGGTATAGACTATAGCTCGGTAGATGGTGTAAACGGATCTCCTTACTTCAGTATGGTCAACGATCATTCTATCGAGCTGCACACCACAGCATGTGATATACCGGTGCTGGCGTGGCGTTCCGTAGGAAATACCCATACGTGTTTTGTAATGGAAACCCTGATTGATGAACTCGCAGTTAAAGCCGGTAAAGACCCGGTGGATTACAGACGTATACTTCTCCAAAATCATCCGCGACATCTGGCAGCACTCAATCTTGCAGCTGAAAAAGCATTGTGGCATAAACCATTGCCGGCCGGCCGGTATCGGGGTATAGCGGTGCATGCCGCCATGGGAAGTTATGTGTCACAGGTGGTTGAGATCTCAATCGTGAATGGGAAAGTATATATCCATAAAGTAGTGTGTGCTATTGATTGCGGACTTGCCGTGAATCCCGATGGCGTACGCGCACAAATGGAAAGCGGTATAGTATATGGACTCACAGCAGCACTCTATGGTGAAATAACGCTGGAGAATGGTGCCGTAAAGCAAAGTAACTTTCACGATTACCGCATGCTGCGCTTGCCTGAAATACCTGTGGCAGAAATATATATTGTACCGGGCAACGAACGAATGGGCGGTGCCGGTGAACCGGGCGTGCCGCCTGTTGCGCCCGCACTTGCCAATGCTTTATTTGCTGCAACGGGAAAGCGCGCGCGAAATCTTCCTGTTAGCATGCGTGAACTGATGCAGTCCTGAAAGGTATAGCCGATATACTATACCTATAGCGTGTGCAACGTGCAGTGCTTTGATTCTGTGTTCAGTATTACTATACCTTCGTGCGATTCATCCAGTTGTGCGAGCACCTCGCCCTGTGGACTCCACACCGCGGTTTTACCTGCGCATAGAGCTCCATCAGCAGGGCCAACGGAATTAGCCATCAACGTAAAAACATGCTGCGAACGGGCAATTTCGGATAGCCGTTGCGTTGCCTTGTCAACACCATTCGTAAACTTTGCTACACTGGCTATATAGATCGTGGCTCCGTTTCTAAAAGCTTCATCAGCATGCGCCTGTACCGAAAGTTCGTAGCAGATAGCGAGTGCTATTGTATCGCCAGCCATGTTAATCGTGGGGAAGTTCTGTCCGGGAACAAAGAACCCTTCTTCATCCGCGTGTATATATTTTTTAGCATATACCAGTCGTTCATGGTTGGGTTGAAAAATGATCATCCCAATAACAATACCTTTTTCTGTTCTAACCGGTATCCCGGTTCCGATGATAATTTTCTTTGTGTTGCTGATGATTTGAAAATCCTCAAACCGGTGATCGTGTACATCAACAGCAAGCGCTTTTGCCAGCGAGGGTTCATACCCGGTTAAGGATAGCTCCGGGAAGATGATGACAGCAGCATCGTACAATGCAGCCAGTTCAATAAATTCTTTATGACGGGCTATGTTCTGTTCAATATTGCCGGTAATGGGTTTTGTCTGCGCGATGCAAATTTTCATAAATCCTTAGTCAGATAATGGTATAGCGTTTAATAGTTATGGGTTCCGGTAACTCTATACCATTGGTAATATTACGCTATTTGGCATAGCATACCACTTATAGCGTTGTGTTAATTTTATAAGCAGCGGGTAGCCAATACGGAGTGTAATTATGTTAAATTTGGTTTTTCGGTAAACGCGGCATCTGCCGGTACCCTGGTGGTGGCGACAGGTAAGCGTGGTACAGGATATAAATCCTGAAAGCTGGAACACTAACAGAACTATATGCAAAGAACTCTACTGTCTTTTTCATTTCATTCTATTTAACCGTGCATCAGCACATCTCCCGAAATGCAGGAAGTACCTGCGTTTCTATCCGGATAACGATTCGGTGTGAAAATGAATTCTTCGAATTCAGGGTTACGGTATTCCGGTAGCCGGGTGATTCGCAAAAGGTCAGAGCGTTTCTGTGCATTATGTTGCTTGCTATAATTAAATGCGGTGGTTTGCCTTTACGCTATAGTAAAGGAATTTCTAATCGATTGTAAGGTATATGAACATACGTGTTCAACTATGGATCTTCTTTTACCTGTGCACGGCTTATCAGCCGGTCATGGCGCAGCAGCTTTTTATCCAGGAGCACCCGGCTGAGATATATAAAGGCTCTTCCCAGAATTGGGATATCACACAAGATGCACAAGGTATAGTATACGTTGGTAACACCGATGGTGTGCTCGTATACGATGGATTGGAATGGAAGCGTGTTGAAATGCCGGCTACCGGTTATGCACTAACCATAGAGGCTGCCGATACGGGGAGGGTATATATAGGGTCCCTTTCGGATATGGGCTATTTGAAAAAGGACAAGGCTGGCGAGAATCACTATCACTCCTTGCTTTCGCTGATACCCGAAAAGGATCAACAAGCCGTGGGTGAAATAGAAGATATTAAAATTGTAGGCGGCACCGTATTTTTCAGTGATCTGAAGCATATCTATATATATGAAAACGAAACCATGCGTACCTGGAATGGAGCTAATAACGGAATAATTGTTCTGGGTGGTTTAGTTTATACTACTCACGAAGGAAGCATGCTAGTATATAGTAACGGAGAATTTAATAAAGTGCCATTTGTTTTTCCGGTAGAAGATATACAGCACCTGAATGATTACGCAAATGGTAAATATATAATTGTAGATCAGGCCGACAGAATATGGATCGTTGATGCAGCAACCGGAGTCCGGCGGTTGTTTTCCGAAGAACTTGAGGAGCATCTGCAGCATGAGAACATCAATAAATTTACACTTCTGTCTGAAGGCAGAGTAGCGCTCCTTACCGATACACGCATTCTTATTTTTGGTCGTAATGGTAAACTGTTTTTTACGGTAACCAACGATATGTTGAAGGGTAATTTGTGGCTGCAGGTATTGTATGAAGACAAACAACACAACCTGTGGTTCTCTACAGACGAATCGATCGGCATGATTGCCACCAGTTCTCCGCTGGCATATTTCAGCAAGTACAATGGCATTCAGGGAATTATATTCTCCCAGACCTTTCATAATGGTGAACACTATGTGGGTACAGATCGCGGGGTTTATCGCAGAACCGAGAAGGAGAAGTTTACCTATATACAGGGAACATCCGGCACGGTCTGGAATTTCTACAGTCAGGGAGATATACTATACGTAGCACATGAGCATGGTGTACTGGAAATAAAAAATGGTGTTTCGAAACGAATTATAACCGACCGACATGCTGAGACTCTATGCTGGACATCAAATAGCACCGATCATTTCGTTATGGGCACCTATACTTCGGGTATGTGGCTCGTGCGTAAAACAGGCAATGGTTGGCAAAAGCTAAAGATCAAGGGGTTTGATAATGAGGTACGCTATATGCAGGCCGATACAGCTGGCTATATATGGATTGGGCATTATAGCAAAGGTATCTGGAAGATCAGGCTGAACGATGCGATGGATTCTGTAATTGAAAAGGAATACTATGATACGTCACACGGACTTCCTTCAAGTACCGATAACCGGGTTTATAAGTTAAACCGCGATAAGAGTATTGTGTTTGCCACTTCAAATGGTATATATTCATATAACGCTTCACGGAATACATTTGAACCCGATAAGCGATTTTCGCATCATTTAACCGGAGCCACAATTTACGCACTCATGGAGACGCCCCGGGGTGATATATACTTCCGTGGGAAAAACGTAAAGCAAAAGAAGAGTGAAGTGGCGGGCGTATTGATACGAAAGAGTGATGCGGAATATACATTGTTAACAGCACCGTTTCATAAAATAATCTGGACGGACACAGAACCCAGTATATATGCTACAGATGATGGAGCGTGGATTGCCAATCATAACAAGGTGATCGTATATAATCCGCATCGCAGAACGTACTATCATGATCCGTTGTGGCCGTATGTTCGCAAAGTAACGGTGCGTGATTCATTGATCTATGCTGCCGGGCAAAATGCTGAAGGCATAACGTTGCCGTACGACATGAACAGTATACATTTTGAATTTAATGTACCCTATTATGAAAACGTTGAACGGCTGGAGTTTCAATATAAATTGCAGGGATTTGACCGGGAGTGGTCGCACTGGACAACGCAGCACGAGGCGAGTTTTACCAATTTGCCCGAAGGCGATTATACGTTTATGTTGCAAACCCGGAACATCTATGAAAACGAAAGCAGGCTTGCCAGTTTTTCATTTCACATTGATCCTCCCTTTTACCGCACCATTTGGGCGTATCTGCTATATATAGTGGCTTTCGGATTGCTGCTATATGCGTTTTCCATAATCAATACCAAACGCGTAAAGTGGCAGAATGAAATGCTGGAGAAAGAAGTGCATGAGAAAACAAAAGAACTGCTGGCCATGAATGAAGAGATCATGGCGCAGAACGAAGAGATATCGGTGATCAATGAGGAAGTTAACAGGAAAAATATAGAGATTGAAGATCAGGCACAGGTATTGAAAGAGTCCAATGTCACCAAGGATAAACTTTTCTCGATTATATCGCACGACCTGCGCGGTCCGGTAAATCAGCTTCGGGAGATATTTGCCCTGATGGAAGCAGGGTATATATCGGATGACGAATTTAAAAAAGTGCTGGTGCCTGATCTGCGCGAACGTGTAGGATATGTGGCTTCACTTACCGATAACCTGTTGCATTGGGCCAAAGACCAGATGGAAGGTATACAGGTAAAGCCTGCTGCGTTTAACCTTACGGATATAGTGTTGGAAAATGTTAACCTGCTTACAGCACATGCCACCAAAAAAGATGTGGGGCTTGTAAACGCAGTAACGTCCGGGCACGATGTGTTTGCTGATAAAGATATGATACGCCTTGTACTGCGTAACCTGATGAGCAACGCTGTGAAGTTTACACCGGCCGGTGGAAAAATTGAAGTGTCGGTTGGCGTTGATCACCAGCATGCTATCGTTTCGGTGCAGGATACCGGTATTGGACTCTCCGCTGAAGAGACCGATATGATATTGCGGAAAGATTATTTTACCCGCTATGGAACGGCCGGGGAAAAAGGATCCGGCCTCGGGCTGATGCTTTGCCGCGAATTTGTTGAAAAGAATAAGGGCACGTTGATGATCGAAAGTATACCGGGCGAGGGAAGCACATTCTCGTTTACCATTCCTTTAACATCCTGTTACATACATCGGTTTGTTGACTCCTGCGACTGAGGAGCAATGTATCTATATAGGTTATTCCACAGGCGTAGCATAAACCGTTCCTCCCGAAGATTCTTTTTTCCTTCTATCCGGTTTTTTAATCCTTTGCAAACAGAAGAATTTGATACGACAGAATGTTGCTTCATCTTGTATATTATATCTTTAAAAATTATATTCTATTATGAAGCCAGGTGTTTTGTCGTGTGTTATCGTCATGGTCATGTGTCTTGCTGTGCAGGGAACTTTTGCTCAATCGAAAGCAAACAAACCAAAGGCTGTGTTGAATCACACTGCTATTTACGTTAAGGACGTAAAGGCAAGCGCAACGTTCTATCATACTATTGTTGGACTTGATACAATTCCCGAGCCGTTTCACGATGGCAAGCACGCGTGGTTTAGAATTGCTCCGGGAGTAGCGATGCACATTATACAAGGTGCTGCCGAAAGAAAAGAATACTATAAAAATCAACATACCTGTTTCAGTGTCTCATCGGTAGATGCATTTGCCGCCATACTGAAGAAAAATAATATTCCGTGGGAAGATCGCGATGGAGCAAAACTCGCCATAACAACACGTGTTGACGGAGTGAAGCAACTCTGGTTACAAGATCCGGATGGTTACTGGATCGAGATCAACGATGCGAAAGAATAGTGTATAGCATTAATTCATTGCTATATATCAATCCTTCTTTTATTGTAATGCCGGGCTTGGTAAAGTGAGCACCTTTCTGTTATTTGTCATAGAGGACGTATAGTTCCGGTTTATACTGCGTGCACGATCAGCGAAAATATAGTATTCAGGTATATCACTTTGCAATCTTGTTATTGCTTTGGATTGTCGTGCATATACTGCTGGTTCACCAGTATGGCTTGCGCAACCTGCACGATGCCGTGAGTTATATAAGACGTGCCGATTACCTGCTGGCGCATGGAAGACTGGAAGACCCGCAGGATATTTTTTACGCAGTGCCGATTAGTCTCATGGCGCTTTTCCGATGGCTGTCCCCGACACAACTGGTAGCCTACCTGTTTTTTCAAAGTGTTATCTCGGGCCTTGCTACAGTTGCGCTATACCGTGCAGCCGCACGGGTCTTTAACAATCCACTGGCCGGATTTGCCGCTGGAATAATTTTTTTACTATGGTGGGATAATATACAATGGAACACCACTACCATGACCGAGTCGCTGGCATGCAGTGTTATTTGTTTTACACTCTATCGGTTAACTCGTTTCACCGGTTCTGTGAAAGATTATGGTTGGATCATTGTACTGCTCGCACTTAATTTCTTTACGCGTCCTACCGGTATAGTTATAATCGTTGCTACGCTCGCTTTTTTATTGCATTACTATCGGCATGACATCCGCAGAAATTCTAAAGTTATGCTCGTAGGTATACCTTGTTTGCTGGTGCTGGCCTATATATCAGCTGACCAGATGTTTTCCAAATGGGACTTTACGGAACAATATCAAAAAGGTAACATCGTAACATATATGGATGTTATTGAAGGTGGTGATCTATATAGCAGTGAAATGCGCCTGGATACCAGCGGTATAATCGTAACACAACAGGAACCATCGGTGTGGAAGATCGTAACGTTCATCGTCAATAATCCTGTCCACTTTGCAAAGGCAGCCTGTCTCAAAGTATATTATTTAATGACAGGTATACGATCTTACTATTCAACATTGCATAATTTATATACATTGATCTGGATGACGCTTATCTATATCTTGTATTACACAGGCTGGCGAAGCATAACCAACCCATCCATTCGGTTTTTTACGATCGTTGTTGTCATTCTTAACGGTTGTCTCATTGCAATCTCCACCATAGATTGGGACAATCGCTTTTATATCCCGATGGAGCCCGGCATTGTGCTGCTCGCAGGTGGTGGCGTTGCATATATTGTAGATCGTGTAAAAGCGCGCAGGGTTTCGCAATAATTTGCAGTAAGGTCTGTTAAACAGAAACGGAGTTTTATCTTTGTAAACTTATTACGCGATCATCCGTATATTCAATCCGAAATCAGGTCATTCTCTTGATCTTGTGAGAGAATGGTCATAAAAAAAGTAACTCTATAACCCTAATAATCATGAACAGGAAAAAGGTCTTTGGTTTTGTCCTGGCGATCCTTCTCATCGGATCCAGTGCCATGGCGCAACAGTATGTAACACAGGTTAAATCCAGCAACAAAAAGTGGGGCTATGTAAATCAGAAAGGTGATGTGATCATTGAGCCGCAATTTGAAAAATGCTATGAATTTTCTCCCGATGGTTACGCTCCCATTTATGACACCAAGAACAGACAATATTATTTTATCAATCCGAAAGGAGAGAAGCTTCAAACGGAAGTGAGCGGTTTCAAACTGATCGATGGTTTTGGAATTGACCTGAAAGGATTTGAAGATGGTCTTGTGCCCGTGAAGGTCGGAGAGAAATGGGGCTACATGAATACAAGTGGTAAGCTTGCTATACCTGCGCAGTATGATGAGCCAACAGCGTTTAGCAGTGGTCATGCTTCTGTTAAAAACGGTTCGGCCTATGTTGTACTGAATACAAAAGGTGAAGAGACCCCGGTAGCGGGTAATGTCGTTGACATTAAAGCGTTCTCGGAAAAGCTTGCACCTTTCCGCGCGGCTGATAAAAAATTCGGATTTATAGACACCAATGGTAAAGTTGCTATACCGGCACAGTTTGAAAGTGTAGGCTATTTTAAGAATGGACTTGCCTGGGCAAAAACGATGGATAAGAAAGTTGGCTATATCAATCCGCAGGGTGAGTGGGTTATCAAACCACAATTTGATGTTGCAAAAGAGTTCGATGCGAAGAGCGGTATGGCCCGTATCAAACAAGGCGATCAGTGGGGCTATGTCTCGAAGACAGGCGATGTTTTGCATGTAAATGATACCGACCTGTTTGGTGATTTCTCTAACGGTCTTGCACAGGGACGCAAGAACGAAAAGATTGGTTTCTTCAACAGTAAAGGTGAGTGGGTTATCGCACCACAGTTTGATGGCTCGCGCGATTTTAAAAATGGTTATGCAGCCGCCAAGAAAAACGACAAGTGGGGTATGATCAACACCGAAGGCAAGTGGGTGATAGAACCAACGTTTGACGCGATAAAAGACATGGAGCTAATCAAGTAGTAAAATATTTTCTCTTCCACAAGAAGCCATTCAGCAATACTGAGTGGCTTTTTTTATGTTGTTATATATATAGTACAATTCCGTTGAACTCTTTCCCGCAACCAGTGGGCACGCAGTCAGCGGCCTTCTCTCGCAGCTCAAGGCTCAAAGCTCGCAACTTCTATATATACCTTGTTTAGTGGTAGTATATATGGGCATATATCCTAGACTTATAAAACGCTGCAGGTGCTGCAGATAGTTATAGTTCTTCGCGTAAATCCCAGCGTTTGTCGCAAAGCTCACCATCGTCCCCAAGATTTCGATTACCCGTGTCGTTAGGGAGGTATAACAGCCAGATCGTGTTTAACGACACGGTAAACCATAACCTTATAAATGTTAAATGAACATGATGAAATCGATTAAAAAAACAATGCGAACGAAGACCGCAGTCCTGGTAAGCGCAGCAGTCGTGATGATGTGCTTATGCATAGTGACCGCGTGCAGTGACGATGATGACGACAGCACCACGGTATCGCCAACCATTACCAGCTTTACACCAACCAGCGGAGTAGTGGGTACAACGGTAATTATTACCGGAACAAATTTCAGTACGACAGCTTCTGCCAATACTGTTACTTTTAATGGTATAGCAGCTACTGTTACTGCCGCTACAGCAACACAACTTACCGTGACCGTACCCACCGGTGCTACTACCGGTAAAATTGTTGTTACCGTAAATAGCGTTGCAGCAACATCGGCCAGCGATTTTACGGTGACTACTGCTGCTACGAGTGCACCGACTATTACCAGCTTTACACCAACGAGCGGATCAGAAGGTACAACCGTAACCATTACCGGTACAAATTTCAGTACCACGGCTGCCAATAATACCGTTGCCTTTAACGGTACTGCAGCTACAATAACAGCGGCAACAGCAACACAACTTACTGTAACCGTACCTACAGGGGCTACAACAGGTAAAATTACTGTATCGGTAAATACCAGCAGTACAACAGCAACATCAACGGATGACTTTACCGTAACAACAGCCACCACTGCTGATTGCAGTTCTGCTACTACACAAGTTGAAAAAATTGTTTGCCTCGCAGAAGCTTTCAAGGCAACACTTACCTCTTCGCAGATCGCTACGTTGCAGATCAGCTTTACTAAAGAGTATGCTATACGCTGGTCTAATTTACCCTGCGGTGTAAGTTGCCGTAACGGTTTAGGATTCAGTACACTGACAGCAACGCAGCTGGCAGCAGCGAAAGCCGTCATTGCGGCAGCTGCTGGAACCACGACTGATGAAGGATATAGCGAGTTCTCGCAGATCAACGCAGCGGATGATGTACTTGGTACCAAGAGCGGTAACAGCAACAGTTACTCTTCCGGAAACTATATCATTGCGTTTCTCGGAACGCCAAGCACAACCGGCACCTGGATGCTGCAGTTTGGCGGACACCACTATGCACAGAATATAACTTATAGCGGTGGCGTGGTAACAGGTGCTTCACCTTCACATCAAGGTATAGAACCGAAGTCGTGGACATCCGGCAGCACGACATACGCTCCGCTGAAAACAGAACAGGCTGTGATGGCTGCAATGCTGGGCGGCCTTACTTCAACTCAACTTGCCAGTGCTAAATTATCGTCTACATTCAGCGATGTTGTATTGGGACCTGGCGCTGATGGAGAATTCCCGTCTTCAAAAGTTGGTTTAGCGGTAAGTACATTAACGACTACGCAGAAAGCATTGGTACTGGCTGCCATGAAGCCGTGGTTGCAGGATGTTGATGATGCTTCGGGCACATCATTGCTGGCTACGTATGAAAGCGAACTCGATCAGACTTATATAGCGTACTCAGGCAATGCTACACTTGCAAACAATGCTGACTATGTACGGATTGACGGACCGAGTGTATGGATTGAATTTGTTTGCCAGAACGGTGTAGTATATAGTGAGATACACTATCACGCTATATACCGCGACCATACCCGTGACTACGGTAACAACTTTACCTTCTGATGATGAAGTGTTTTATATCCTTCCGTTGCGTGACGATACTCACGCAACGGCTTGGCTACCTGCTGATGCTTGCTCTGATCGTTGTATCGGGGCAGGCATTTGCTCATCCAATGCCTAACTCGCTGGTGCTGCTTGACCTGCAGCCCGATGGTGTAGCAGTCGAACTGCAGTTGCCACTGAGTGAACTTCAGCTTGCCTTCGGAAAAGATGTTAATCGCGATGCCTCAACCCTGGTGGAGCGACTGGGTACAGAACTCCATGCCTATATTCTGGCGCATGTGCGACCGGTGAGTGATGACAACCGTGCATGGTCTGTTACCATACGCGATATGAAAGTTACTCCGGTAGAAGAAAGTGCGAGTGGTCCATACCAGGAACTTTCGGTAAACCTGTGGCTTCAGCCTCCGGCAGATGCAAGCAGCAGGATCTTTACATTGAATTACGATGTCATTATTCATCAACTGGTAACGCATATAGCATTGGTATCCATCCGGCAGGATTGGGAGGGCGGTATATATACTGCTGAGTCTCCCGTAGAAGCCGGTGTTATACGACTCGATGTTCGCAGCAATACTATTCCTCCGTTAAAGATCGCTCAAACCAATGGCGGTTACTGGAATGGTTTTGCGAGCATGGTAAAATTAGGTATACACCATATAGCGGAAGGCACCGATCATTTGCTTTTTGTATTGGTACTTTTGCTCTCAGCACCCATGCTGGCACAGGGTGGTAAATGGAATACATTCGGAGGCACGCGGTATACTTTAATGAGATTGTTTCATATTGTTACGGCGTTTACCATCGGGCATTCCGTTACACTGCTGGCCGGTGCATTGGGTTGGCTGCGTTTACCTTCTCAACCTGTGGAGATACTGATTGCATTTTCGATTTTAGTTTCTGCGGTTCATGCCTGGCGGCCTGTCTTCGCAGGACGCGAAGCCTATATAGCTGCAGGCTTCGGGTTGATTCACGGCCTGGCCTTTGCAGGAACTCTTGAAAATTTGGATCTGCCGGTAACGCCCATGTTGTTGAGTATACTCGGTTTTAATATTGGTATCGAGATCATGCAGCTTTTTGTTATAGCCATTACAATTCCGTGGCTCATCCTGCTCAGTAAAACAGTATTTTATAAAGGTATACGAATAGGAGGAGCTGTGCTGGCGGCCATCGCGGCACTGGGGTGGATCACGGAACGTTTTCTGGAACAAAACAATATACTTACGCAAACTATAGAACGCATGGCAACCTACAGCCACTGGGTTGTGCTGGCACTTGCGTGTACTTCATTCGCGTGCCATATACTTGATAAGAGCAGAGACAGAAAAGCGGTATAAAATATTCAGACGTAATGTATAATGGAACACATCGGTATATCTTCCTTAAACAGAATAGCGCTGCCAAATGGTAAACATTCAACAGCGCTATTCGCTAAGAGAACTTAAAACGTTAACCGTAATTAGTCTTTAGCAAACTCAGTGTTAGCGGTAATTGTAACTTCATCGCTAACGACAGCAGCAGGCGTACCAGCACCTACACCGAAGTCAGAGCGTTTGATAGTACCGGTAACTTTAAACGCACCGATTGTTTTCTTTGTATAAGGGTGAACAGCAGTACCGTTAAATACAGCTTCCAATGTTACCGGCTTGGTTACACCGTGCAGTGTTAAGTTACCAGTAAGTGTATATGTGTTTTTACCTTTCTTCTTGAACGATGTGCTCTTGAAAGTGATGGTAGGGAATTTTTCAGCATCGAAGAAATCAGCGCCTTTCAGGTGGCCATCACGTTGATCGTTGTCAGTGTTGATTGTGTTAACGTCAGCAGTCAGTTCGATAACAGCATCAGAGAAATCTTCTTTAGAAGAAGTGATCTTGGCATCGAATGATTTGAAAGAACCATCTACTGTAGAGATCATCAAGTGAGTTACTCCGAAACCAAGTTTAGAGTGAGCTTTGTCTAATGACCAGGTTTGAGCAAATGCTGAAACTGCAAAAGCAAAAGCGATGAAGGATAATGTAAGCTTTTTCATTGATAAATTAATTTTTAGTGAAATTGTATTATTTGTTTGTAATTGTTTTAAGTGTGCAAGTTAATTGGAATATACAGTCTTCTAATATTCTTTCAAAGGCGTTGACTTTCCGTGAAGGGCTAATCGTTGCAACAGAACATCATCGTTTTCATAAACGGGTGGTATGCATTTTCATGGCAGATACTATAAATCATCTAACTGTTGTTTTTTACTTCGCTGTCCCTAAATGGGTGAGTTGCAATCCATCAGGTATTTAGTTACTTTTGGATACTCAAAGGTAAATGTATACTGAATTGCCGTGCAAGAACGTACCTCGCAGTCACTTACTTACCAAAAGGAAACTATAGGTGAAAATCAATGTGTTAGACATGAAAAAAAAGTTAGAAGATTATGATCTGCACGCGAGTTGCCCGATCCGGAACGTATTGGATCGCTTTGGTGACAAATGGTCGATCCTGGTAATCCTGTTGCTGGGTGAACATAAAACTGCGATGCGTTTCAATGAAGTAGCGCAGACTATAGGCGATATATCGCAAAAGATGTTAACGGTTACACTCCGAACACTTGAAGCTGATGGCATGGTGATGCGAAAGCACTATCCTGAAATTCCGCCTCGTGTGGAATACGAACTCACCGAACTGGGCAAAAGTCTTTTACCGCACATCAATGGTTTGGCGCAATGGGCTGTAAAGAATTACGACACCATTACCAAGTCGCGTAAAAAATTTATCGCGAAGAAGCAATTGGTATCCTGAGCGAGCATCAAAGAAAACGATCGCTGCTTTGGCCGATATTCTAAAATGAGATGTGTACGCAATCAAAGAGTATATTTTCGAAATCGATCCCGAAGAAGTCCGCTGCTGTTATTTTTGGATCGCCCGGAAAAAATCACATCTTTTTATCCTCCGGATACATGTAGCAACACATTTGAAAAAGTAATTGCATTACTAAAATCTATCGTGTTTGTAGTATATCATGAACCGTACTGAGTTGCAGCAGGTTGCACATAGCAATGAAAAACCACACGGAGCCACGGTATAGATGAACCAGTATATAGTTACCGCCATGTAAACGTTCTCAGCAGGTCGTAACGAAGTCATCTGCCGATGAACGGGTTATCAGATTATTTTTTATAGGTGTATATTTGCGGCCTGATCTATACGCTTTAAGCAAGATGAGTAAAGGCAAAGAGCTTAAATACTCTGTCAATCGTTCATTTGAAGAAATCAAGTTGCAGTCTTCCCGGGATGTTCTGATCCCCGGAGTGAATTCACAGCATAGCAAAAAAGATATACAGTCATTTGTACAACGCGATGTGTTGTACGGTGTGTCCGATAGTGAACTTATCAAAATAGATTTCAGCATCACTGGCTATAGCAACATTGAACAAGCACTCGGATGAACATTTCTTTTTTTGTCAGACGAGATTTCCAGACGATCCAGGCACACGAAGGTATCATGGCTGTTAAAGATGATCTCATACAACGCACTGTGCTGGTTGTACAGGACGAAGATCACAATCATCTTGGCATTCTTACTCCCCTCGATATACTTCAGCGACCGAACAACCTGGTGATCGATTGCCTCACAGGAAAAACATCCGTTACGTTGCCGTGCAGTGTTGATGAAGCGTTACAGGTAATGCAAACCGGGCAATCGGAAGTATTGCAGGTATATCAGAATGAACACTTCGAAGGGCTTGTGTTCAAGAACGATCTGCTGGAGTTTATGCGTACCAAACGCAAAGAGCTTGAGCAGGAAATAGCAACACACATGAAAGAGATACGTTCTATTAATACACAGCTTGAACAATCGCGCCAGGTATTGCAGGCTATATTTGACAGCACACAGTCCTATATATTTCTCGTAGATCCGCAGTTCAGAATTATTTTCTTTAACAAGAAAGCGCAGGAGGGAAGTCTGAGCATGCATGGACATGAATTGAAACTGGGCGATAGTATACTCATCTATGCTGAATCAGGCAACGATGAAATGGCGTTGCTCACTTTTCAGGAAAATTATGACAAAGCGGTATCTACGAAACAGACCGTGGTGAGTGAACGCGAAATATACTATCCAAGCATGATGTCGTCATGGATACGATCCGAATATACTCCTATATATGACAATGGTATGCTGGTAGGTGTAGCGCTTCGTATTGTTGATATAACCGAACGGAAGCGACACGAGATACAAATTGAAATGCAGACTGAAATACTGCAGCAGATCTCCTGGATGCAATCGCATCAGACCCGTCAGCCGGTGGCTACTATATTGGGATTGATCAACATCCTGGAAAAGTCATCACTCTCAGATGATAACCGGAAGATCGTTGCCATGCTGGAAGATACAGCACTTAAACTCGATGATGTTATACGCGACACGGTGATTCGCGCGAACTCCATTTAAAAATTACTCAGGCATATTTCCACTTGAATCCTTTGGTGTGGTGATGAATACCACGAGCCACCAGTATAATTTCTTTTTCGCCACATCCTGTCTTTCGCGATGCTTCACTTATACTTTCATAGCGCGCCAGTAACTTACCTTTTATAGTATATTGTTTCACCGGTTTGCGCCTGGAATAGCCACCGAAATTTTTCCACTGCGAGCGGTCTGCAATTTTCAGATATGAATCAACGCGATCGCGCTTGAACACCCGCTGGCTCTTTTCACTTTTCGTTACCAGCTTCAGGTTCTTTACCGCGTTGTTATAGCCATCACCATCTTTGTTGATTACGTACATGCCATCCTTTTCGTAATCAAGATCTTTTACAAAAGCACTATAAACTATTCTGCGTGTGTTGAAATAGTATTGATGACCTTCGTGTGATAACGATACGCGAAGATCGATCATCGGCTCGCCTGTTTTTATATTCTTGTTCATGGCTACAGACTGACTAAGAATTCTGCCGGCAACAAATTGTTCCTTCAATCGCGGATGGGGTATAGTTCTGTCAAGTGATTTAACCCGTCCCATGTTGGATGCTTTATAAAGTCCTTCAAATCCGGGTATATCTCGCCATCGTTCGCCTTTTATATTCTTGAGCTCTTTGTTCAGATAGGGGTATTTCGCTCGCTTCATATGCGTAATGTTAGTAACAATCTTATAATAGAACAATCAATACGGAAGTATACCTCTGTAATCTTACGGAGGCTCCCATGTGTAATCTTTTTAGAGGTGTCATTCTTAAAGGATTGTAATTTTGAAGCCGGAAAAAGACTTGCTATGTGGCACTGCTAAGTTACGCTTTAGCATCCCTTCGTTTGTTCGTTAGCACGGTCAGCAACTGGAAAGAATTTCTTTATTAGATAAGAACAACGATTAGCAAGATAGCGCATTACCTCATGAATAAAAACGCATCTGTTTTCAGAATTTGCCGCTACGTGATTATACCCTTGGTATATCTTTTTGTAGCAGGTTGCGAATTGCAGGAGACTAATTTTATCAAACCCGTTCCCATAGCTCTGCAGGCATTAGACGTACAGTCCACCAGTTTTATTGCAACCTGGAAACCCGTGCTGGGAAGTTCTATATATGTAGTGGATGTTGCTACCGATCCTCAGTTCTCGAGTATCGTACAAAACTATCAATCGCACGAAACAGCAGGTGTTACGCTGCAGGTAACAGGTCTTGCAGCAGAAGTGACCTATTACTATCGGGTTCGCGCGCAGCGAGACAATACATTCTCCGGTAACTCCAATACTATACCGGTAACAACCGCAGCATTAACATCACCAATTGCACTGCCTGCTACAGGTGTTAAGGTATTTCAATTCACGGCAAACTGGACAGCTATTGAGGATGCAGCAAGTTATCTCCTGGAAGTAGCGACTGATCCGGACTTCAATACAACTCTACCAAACTATAACAGTGTGGAAATAGTGGGTACATCAATGGAAGTAGAAGGGCTTGACTATAGGAATACCTACTATTATCGTGTAAAGGCAAAGCGGCTGGAGAAGACTTCAGGATATTCAAATGTAGTGGAAGTACCGCCTTGTATATCATCATCGTGTAAACTTTCCAAGCTTACATTCTCCCCTGATTTTTGGGATGAATTTGAGTACGATGCCAATGGAAGACTGGCAGCGATCAAATATATAAACAGTGGTGACGAGACGAAATGGTCTGTGGTATATAAAGCAGACGGTAGAGTTGATTCTGTCATGGCATATTATCAAGGTGAATTGTATGAGAAAAATGTATACGCATACAACGAGTCCGGTCAGTGGACTTCTTTATACACCTATAATACCGATGATGATCTCACCTTAGTAAGAGATTACCTGTATAACGACCAGGGCCAACTGATCGGTTTTAGAAGTTACGATGATGAAGGTCGTACGAGTCTCATTAAACACCAGGATTACACGGTTGATGATTTTGGCAATGTGTTGAAAATTACCAATGAGAATGGCGATCAGACCGGTGAATTCCGATACGAATATACCTTCAATCCGAAAATGCTGATCCATGAGACTTTGCGACCTTTTATACCCGAGTCTTTTTCAGGTTTTGATCTGACACCGTATAGCAGAATAAACAATGCGATTTATGCGCATGGTACTTTCTACGACAATTACGGAGAAGAGGAAGAGGTATTTGTATATGAGCTGAACAGCTGTGATGTAGCACTGGCAAGAAAAGGCTTCTATAAAGTTACATATGAATTTACAGGATGTGATTTTTAAAAACAGAAAGTATATGCGTATTACCTATCTACTAATCGGCTTTCTGTTCATATCACGTGTACTGTGTGCCCAGACTACAGATGATAAGGAAGCTTCCGGTTCACTATATAAATTCTCGGTTGACCAGGATATATTAAACCTGAAATACGAAGGCGATGCTACTGTAAAGATACAGGGTGCCTCCGGTAAAGAAGAAGATGTAAATAAAACACCCTATTCTGCCACCGTGCTTACGCGTGAAGAAATTGAAAATGCCGGAGCGCTAACCATTCCTGAAGCGTTGCGCTTAGCCCCGGGGTTGTTTGTACAGCAAAGCGTTAACGGACTTTACGAAGTATATATGTACGGCACAGAGGCGCTTCCGCAAGGCAGCAGTCTGAACAATGCCCGCAGCAAAATGATACTGGTGATGATCGACAACATGCCGGTAAATAATTCCTTTGAAGGCGGTATACTGTGGGAGGCGCTGCCGGTAAACCTGGGCGATGTGGAACGCATCGAGATAGTGCGTAATCCTTCGTCAGTACTTTTTGGAAGAGATGCTGCAGCCGGTACCATCAATATTATAACGAAAGGTCAGGAAGGTAACAAAATCAGCGTACAGGGTACATCGCAATATAGTTTGTCACCTGGCGATGCCAAGACCGCCATCAGCCAGGCATCCGTTGGTTTTGGTATACGCGATAAGTTCATGCTACGCTTCTCCGGTAACTATAACAGCACGAGACGTTTTCAGGATCCGTATTACGTTTTCAGTCAGCAACGCTATATTCCAAGCGACTCACTTCTCTTCTATGAGTCATCGGCATCAAAAACAAATCTGTATGGAAGCCTTGCCCGACAGGACTATGGCATGAATGCATCCATGCGCTATGTGCCGAGTGAGGATGCGGAAGTAAGCTTGTCACTTTCACACCAGAACTCCGAAGCACAGACTATATATGGAGGTTTCGAAGAACTTGCATTAACCCGCAGAGCCTCTACACTGAACCTTGCCAATCTGAATGCACGCATCTATAATCTGAATGTACAGGCATCGTATACATTTGGTGATCAGAATATGGCGATCGGTTATCCCGGCTATAAATTTGATGTGTCCAATATCAACACTCGTCTATACTATACATTCAACCTGAAAAATATTCGCATCATGCCGGGCGCAAGCTACCAACAGGGCGCGCTTGATGACAGAGCCTATAGTTCAACCGACAGTCAGTATCCGGATATCATTCATGGTAATAAGAACATTGCCAACTATGGTTTCTTCCTGAAGGCAGGAGCAACCTTTATGGAAGAAAAGCTCGTGCTGGATGGAGGCATTCGTAAAGACTTCTTCAATTTTAACGATCAATCGATTCTGAGTTATCAGGCAGCTGCCGCGTATACATTGATCGATCGGGTACTACTGCGCGCATCTTTTTCAGAAGGCTATACCAGCAATACGATGCGTGACGCCTTTGATGAAAGCAGTTATACTGCCTATCAGGGAACAACGGTGCGTAACGCTGTCAATCCCTCGCTGAACATGACAACGGCCCGCAATATAGAGGTGGGCACACGCATACAAGCTACGGACAAGATATTGGTAAGTGCTGATTATTTCAGAATTGTCGATAAGGATCTTATACAAACAGTATCATCCGGTGATATATACCAGCGCGTAAACTCCGGTACGAAACTTTCGCGCCAGGGTGTTACGGCAGCCGTTACAGCAAGTCTCTCCGGAAAATTCAAACTGCGTGCCTTCGGTACATTTCAACATACAAACTATACATACGACACACTCGGCAGCAGTGGTACCTATACACCACGCTATATGGCCGGTATAACCGGTACGTTCCGAACGTTGGTTGAAAAACTTACAGTTGGCGCGAGTGTATATGCGTATGGCAGCCATACCATGAAAACTACGTTGGGCGAGACTTCACTGTCTGCGCGTATTATTCCGAATATGAAAGTATCGTATAAGTTCTGGCAGGAGAATACAGTGTTTGTAAACGCCCGTAATTTTCTGAACAGCAGTGGTAAGGAGTATATTTTCTCGGATGACGTGCCGGCACTATACCTGGTGGGCGTAAATCTTAATTTCTAACGGCTATAATCTAAAACGATGAGTACAATAAGACGATGGATCGTAGTTTGTTTTGCGCTGAGCGTTGCTGCTTTCAGTCATGCGCAGGAGCATCAGCCGGTAGATACGATTAAGGCAAACGAATTTATAGCACGTGCTGCAACGTTGTTAAAGTCTAACGAAACAGATAAATCTATACAATCTGCCCGTGAAGGACTTACCGTATCCAGAAAGAATTTTTACCTGGCAGGTGAGGCTCGCAGCAATCAGCTGTTGGGTGAAGCGTACGCAAAAAAGAAAGAGTATAACGAATCACTGAAAGCATACCTGTCGGCATTAAAGGCATTTGAAATATTGAAGCAAGACAATCGCGTGGTGAATACCTATGTTGCCATGGGTATACTATACCAGCAGCAGGAAGCATATGCACAGGCTATAAAATATTTTGAGCAGGCACTTAAGAAATCCGATGAGAGTAACTCAAAAATCAATGTACTACTGCTGGAAGATATAGCACACTCCTATATTCAACTTGAAAGCTATCAGCAGGCTATACAATATAAAACCAGGTTGCTCAATATATACATCGAACAAAAGGATACCGATAAGGTGATTGAGACATACAAGGAACTCTCATCACTTTGTGAGCTTACCCGCCAATATAGGCTGGCACAACGGTATAACACCGAGCTTGCATCGATTTACGGTAAGAAAAATGACCTTGGCGGACTTTCATCGACTCATAACAATCTTGGTTTTATCAGCAAACGCAACGATGATCTTAAAACTTCTGCAGAGTACTTTATGAAAGTGGTTGAGCTCGTTAACGAGCAACCTAAAAATTTAAGCGAGAGCGATAAAGCTATACTCTATATCAACGTTGGTGTGGCATATACCAACCTGAAGCAGTACACCCGTGCCAAAGAGAGTTATACCACAGCACTGAAAATACGTGAGCATCAGAAGAATGAAACCGAAATTGCCAATGTCGATAATTACCTGGCGTCTAACTACTACGTAAGTGGCAATACATCGCGCGCACTCAAGGCCGTGAACGAAGCTATAAAACTGGCGGAAGCAAACCATGCAGAAGAAGTTCTGGTAACGAGTTATAAAATTCTAAGCCTGATACACGATAAAGATAATAATCCGGCCAAAGCACAAATATACCTTGAGAAGCACAAAGCACTGAAAGACAAACTATCCAAAGAGGCGAAGGAGCGTAAAGAAAAAATGCTGCAACGACAGCTGGTGATCGAGAAGAATGAAGAAGAGATACGTACCCTGTTGGCAGACCAGGAGCGTGAGGCACTGGAATCAGAACGTAAAGAGAATAAGTTAAAGCTGCAGGATAACGAGATCAAACTTAAAGCAAGGGAACTTGCTATTCTCAAGCGCGACCAGGAGCTGAAAGCAATCGAATATAAAAATCAGCAGCTTGAAAAAGAACGTACTGAACAGGCATTGGCAATAGCGCAGCAGCAACTCGAAGCAGAAAAGCGCAGTCGCGAATTGGATATGCTGGCGAAAGCGAAGGAATTGCAGGAGCAGAAGCTGAAACAAAAGATACTGGAAGAAGATAAGCAAAAGAAAACAATTCAGCTTCTTGAGTCAGATAAGAAATTAAAAGACGAGCAACTTAAAAACAGTTACTGGATATCCGGACTCTTTGTGCTGGTGATTGGCATTATCGCGTTTAGTCTTATTCAGAAGCGCAAAGCAAACCGCTTGCTGCAACAACAGCAGGCCGAAATCAAGGAGAAGAACGAAGCCTTGCTTCAGAATATGGAAGAGCTTCGCGCAGCACAGGATATACTCAGTGAACAGAACGATCAGCTTGAAGTACAGCATCAGAAGATCACGCACAGCATCCGGTACGCAGAACGTATTCAACGCTCCGTACTGCCCGCGGATAGCATGATGAATAAATTATTTCCCGAGCACTTCATCCTGTATCTCCCGAAAGATATAGTGTCAGGAGATTTTTATTGGGCCGCTCAAAAAGACAAACGAAGAATACTGGCAGTAGTAGATTGTACAGGACACGGTGTACCAGGCGCCTTCATGTCGATTGTGGGAAGCAATACATTGAATGAACTCGTCAACGAAAAGAATGTTACGGAGCCTGCGCAGATCCTGAATCAACTGCACGAAGGTATACGGCACAAACTCAGCCAGGAAGAAAGTCAGAATCATGATGGTATGGACATTGGTATATGTTCAATCGATTATCATGAAAATGATTTGTATAAAGTAATGTTCGCGGCAGCGAAGCAGACACTTTTTGTTGTGCGCCAGGGTGCGTTGCTGGAGCTAGATGGCGACCGTAAATCAATAGGCGGTGCTAATGCCGGTAACGCCCGCGATTTCTCTACCAAAGAATTGATACTTCAAAAAGGAGATATACTATATTTTACAACCGATGGGTTTATCGATCAGAATAGTCCGGATCGTGTGCGTTTCAATAAGAAACGTTTCAAAACTTTGATCGAAGAAGTATATCAGCAGCAGATACAGGCACAACGCCATGCTTTTGGAAATGCATTGGCCAGTCACCAGCTGGGTGCAGAGCAACGTGACGATATAACAGTAATAGGTGTAAAACTTTAACAAAAACAGTTGAATCAAGCAGGAATTATAGCGCATGGAAGAGAAGAAGAATAAAGGTTTAATAGATCTGTATAGTACCATGAACGATCAGGATATAATTGTTTACTACAAAGGACCATTTGATGATGTGATCCTTGCCGAGATCGGTAACAAGATCCGGAAGAAGGCATTTGATTCGCCCAAGTCGGGTAAGCGCCTGTTCGCGGTCTTTATGGAACTAGCACAAAATATATCCCTGTACTCGTATGAAAAAAATCGTCTTGAATCGGTAGGGAAGTGGGGCGTAGGAACACTTGTGGTATACGAAACGCCTACGTCTTATGTACTTACTTCAGGCAACATGGTAAAGAACGATGTGCTGGAACAAATTCAGAAGAAGTGCGAAGAGATAAATACGCTTGATCGCGAGAGTCTTCGTGAAATGAAGCGGAGATACCGCAGCTCTGAAATTACGCCTGATCATAAAGGTGGAAATATAGGGCTGATACAGGTAGCCCTGAAATCAGATGCACCGCTCGAGATTGATGCCAAACAAATAGACGATGAGCGTTCTTTCTTTACTATTTCAGTAAGCATTTTCAAAGAACCGAATTAGATGAACAACTTTCTACAGGATGTTTTATTAAATGATTTTACGCTGAGCAAACAGATGAATACTATGGAAGATTATATAATAGCAGGGTCCAGAGATATATACTTCTCTCCTTCTGTTAATCTAAATGCTGCTACAGGCAAGTGCTGCATTTCAGGTGAGTCGTACCTGGAGGAACCATATGAGTTTTATAAGAAGATTGCCGTGTGGTTTTCGGATTATGTGAAGGCGGGCGGAAATACTATAGCACTCGATCTGAAGTTCAATTATTTCAACACCAGCTCTTCGCGTGCTTTACTCGAGATGCTGCGTGTGTTGCGTGATATACAACATGGCGGCACGGAGGTGATCGTTAACTGGTACTATCCAAATCCGGATGACGATGAGATACTCATGGAAGGCGAGGATTTCCGGGAGGAATGCGGCCTCGATATCAATATGATTGAGTACGAACTGGAAGAGAGTGGAGATAAATAAAAAAAGCGATCATGCCCGGCTGCATGATCGCTTTTTTTTATGATCGCTATATTTACTTTACAATAAATTTGTTGCTGTAAAGTTCATCTTTCAATGCCAGTTCGATGATGTAGAGTCCTGCGGGCAGATCGTCTACAGAAACATGCTGAACTTTATCATGCGTAAGCGTTTCGTAATTTTTTACCAGCATGCCATTGATGTTTCGTACCGACAGTGTGTTGTCTGCACTATAGGCCAGGTCAGGTAATTCTACATGTAAACTTTTATCGGCAGGATTCGGATATACTTTGAGCGAACCTTGTCTTCTCTTTTCAGTACCGCTGATAACATCAGCGCTCAGAAACCGGAACCAGTTCATGTTAAACTCGGGCTGTACAATTCGCACACGCAGCTTGCCTTGCCCCTGATTCAATTTTAATTTACCGGTTACGGTCTTCCAGTTTTGCCAGCCATTGGTTACCGGTATATCAATCACAACGCTGTTCAGCAGGCTCCCCGTTGCAGAGAGTTGCTGAAACTCCAGTCTGCCCGCTTGACTGTTGCAGGCTATACGTGCTTCGAACGGATACGTTCCATCTACCGGCACACGAATACGATACTCCAGGTAATCGCCAACATGCGTGTGTCCTACATTTTGCCCGCCACCAGTGTCGCTTGTATTTTCAACCTGGAGACCGTTGTTCACAACAAACGCTTCTGCTTCTATTTTGGCAGGTATAGCAAAATGATATGGAAGATTATTCTTTACCGCGAGCGCAGCAAAATCCTGAAGTAGAGTTCCGTCCGTTGCTTTTACAACATCGGCATTATAGCCGAGGGTAATAACGTTGTTATCATATATATCCTGGTTAAGTGTAACGATCAGGCGACTGGCATTTGCAGCATCGGGTTGTATACTGGTGATGGGAGAATCCACACCATCTACTTTTGCGCTGAAGCCTGCTATACCAGTTATAGTGCCTGCATCTGCTTTCTTATTTACCGTTACATAAAGCACTTTGCCATTGGCAGCCGTTTCTGCAGATGTTACCTGGAATGGAACTTCACTGATCTTTTTGCTTAACGCGAATTTTATATACCCGAAGTTAGCACCACCTTTTTCGAAGAGGAAGCGAAACGTATGCGTGCCCTTATAGAGTATAACATTGCTGATGGTTTGATTGCCCCACGTTTGATAGCCACCGGTTGATGCCAGTGTAATTGTTTCGGTTAATGAAGCGTTATCCAGTTTGAGTCTTATTTTACCCGTGTTATCCAGGTTGGCATAGCGAAGCGTAATGTTATAGGCTGCGCTGGAGTCAACCTTTATAGTATACTGCAACCATTCGCCATCCTGTGTCCAGCCTATATTATAGCCGTTGGCTGATGCATCGGTATCGGAAGACGGTTGTATATCTACACCATCATTGCGATAGCTGAAACCGCT
>DJFR01000246.1:35612-49189 GCA_002432545.1 Flammeovirgaceae bacterium UBA5867
ATTACATCTTTATGGTATATATTGTTGCCGATCTTTAAATTTTCAGTCAGCTGCATTAATGCACTCTTGGCAAAATCTACAGTAGGTTTATTCCCTCCGTTCTTCCAGTAATTCAGCAGCGTGTTGTAATCGTTGTTCTTTACAACCGTAAGCGGATTGACAATTGAATTTACTTTCTTCATCGGCCACCAGGCCCAGCCAATCTTGTTTGTCTCAACCAGATTTATAGCATTGGTAAACCACGTGTTCGAGTTCTCGCCCGATTCACCAAGCCATACCGGTAAAGTTTGCTGCTCGCGAATGTCAACTATAAATTGCACGGCACTCTGGTCGTTGTTATTCCAATACTTGTGAAAGCTCGCGGCCATGTTGTTATCCCATTTAGGAAATATACCGGTATAATTATTTCCCCAGCAGTTACCTTCAATAAAGATGATGTGGTTTTTGTCCACTTCGCGAATCGTAGTTGTTATCGCCATATATAGCTGGCGTAACGGAGCGTTGTTACTTTCACCACAACCGTTCTGGTTTGCGCCCGGAGTAAAGTTCCAGTTTGGTTCGTTGATCAGATCATAACCACCAATCCAGGGTTCATTCGCATAACGTTCAGCAAGTTTACGCCACAGTGCTATAGTCTTTTGTTTGTTAGTTTCACTTTCCCACAACGAAGGTTTTGTTGTGTCGTAGTCAGATATAGCAGCGTCATGTCCTTGTCCGCCCGGTGCAGCGTGCAGATCAAGTATCAGGTATATTTTATTTTTAGCACACCACTGCAGCAGGTTATCCACCATGGTAAATCCCTTTGTAAGCCACGTGTTTTGTCCGGCTACAGGTTCTTTTTCAATCGGTAGTGTAAAGAGATTATAGTGCATGGGTAATCGCACCGAGTTGAATCCCCATGAAGCAAGCGAATCTATATCACGTTCGGTGCAATGATTGGCAAGCCACGCTTCATAAAACTGATCCGTGTTGGCTTCACCGATAAGATCTTGAATTTTTGCGCGTATCTGGTGTTGTGGATTCGCGAAGCTGTTAGTCTCCAGCATGTAACCTTCCTGCAACATCCAGCCGCCAAGTCCCATGCCGCGCAAGATTACTTCCTGGCCATTCTTGTCAACAATTTGTTTGCCTTGGGTGTGCAGGTATTGGGCGTTGACCATGCCTGTGGTGACGATCACCAGAGCACAAATGAAAGCAGCAAGCCTGAATCTTCCGTGTAAAAATCCAATCATATCGGAGCGTAGTTTTGTAGTTTATGTACAATCGTTTTCGGAATTCAAGTATATTGGTTATGATGGCTTAAATTTTCAATGCGCATACATCTAAAATACATCAGGGCGATTTTTGGCCTACGTCTTCAATACTTCATAAAGAGCAGAACGACTGATAATCAATGGTTTGCTTTTTGTGAAACAAAACAACACGTGGCACAGGGTGATGCTTTTGTTTTTAGTCTTATCAGCAGACCTTGTTCCTACACCATGGCTGCACAAAACCTGCGGACTTCATCAAATTCACTCATCAAAATTTTTCTGCTTGTTGTTTTAATGACTGCTAATGGGTTGGCTGCAAAAAGTCAGGAGCAGTCCAATACAACGGCCGGGCTAGCCGAAGTGTACGGCATGCCCCGCATCATTCACTACACCAAAAAAGAATTTAACTCAGACCCGCAGTTCTGGGCAATGTGCCAGGATGCACAGGGAATTTTATACTTCGGCAATAACGATGGCGTGTTGATTTATGATGGCGAGCGCTGGCAGAAAGTAACGCTTCCCAACAATTCATCCGTGCGCAGTCTTCGTACCAATAAAAAAGGAGAAGTATATGCCGGAGGTTTCAATGAACTCGGCACTATAAAACGCGACAGCTATGGTAAATACTACTATCAATCGCTGCTTGAACTCTTGCGACCGGAAGACAGAAACCTGGAAAATATCTGGCAGATTTTTGAAGTGCAAGGCTATATGGTTTTTCGCAGTACGCGCATGCTCATTGCTATAGCGAACAACAAAGCTATTACGCTGCCTTCCTCTGAGTCGTTTCGGTTTTGCAATGTTGTTAATGATCAGCTTTATGTATTGGACAATGAATGGATCAAGCAGGTTGATTTGAAATCGCTGGAGTTTACCGATCTCATTCATCAGCGCGAAATAAATGCAGAAGAGATTGTTGGTTTGTTACCCGGATTAAAAAAAGAAGGTTTGCTATTGATCACCAAGAAAGGAAGTGCATACGCAGTCGATCCGGAAAAGAGAACCGTTACTTTTAAGAAACGACTTATACCGGAGAACTCCAGCAACCTTATTATCTGCGCGATCAAATCAAAACAAGGTACATACTACCTCGGCACGCTCAGTACGAAAATCATGTTATTGAATGAATCGGGTGAACACGTAACAACCAGCGAAGCGTTTCAGAATTTACAGGACAATACCGTGCTGAATCTCTTTGAGAGTCGCGAAGGAAATATATGGGCGTTGCTGAACAATGGACTTGATTGCATCGATGTCTCATCGCCCGTTACAATGTTATTCGACAATGCTGCCATCTTCGATGTTCTGCCGGTAGGCAAAACGTTGTACCTGGCAACCAACCAGGGTGTATTTGTGTCCAACAATGCGAACGGTGATAAATACTCGCGCACAAGCTTTAAAAAAGTAGAAGGACTGGAAGGACAAGCGTGGTCGCTACAGTATTATAAAGGAACCGTGATCTGCAGTCACGATCGTGGTATATTTATACTCGGTAAAAAAGGTATACAGAAATTACCAGGCATTACCGGTATCTGGAAGATCATCGAAGTAAACGGCCGTCCCGATGATTTTCTTGTATGTACTTACGAAGGTATATACCTGCTGCATTACGATGAAGCGAAGGGCTTTGTATTGCAACATCGTGTAGAAGGCTTTCGCGAATCGAGCCGTGATATACTGCAAAGCAACGAGCCTGGTATATTCTGGGTGTGTCATGGGTACAAAGGTGTATTTCGCATTAAGGTAGATGAAGGTCTCACGCGCGTGGTAAGTCTCGAACACTTCAAAGATCAGAACGGGCTGCCATCACCGTTTAATATAAATGTATTCAGCTGGAAGGGCGAAACAGTATTCACTACCAACAAAGGTATATTTACGTTCAACGCGATGGCGAATCGCTTTGAACCACACGTGTTGCTTACATCCCTGTTTGGTACGGAGCAAAACGTACGCAAGCTGTTGCAGCATGGTGATAAAACCTGGTTTGTGCATAATGATGAAGCCGGGTATTTTCTGACCAACGATGCTAAACCTGTTCTGGAAAAAGGACTCTTTCTGAATCTGAAAGGTACGTTCAATCAAAGTATGGAATGTATTGTGCCGCTGAGTAATAAAAATGTATTGATGGGTACCATCACCGGTTTGTATGCTTTCGATCTTTCCTATAATTCATCCGAGAAGACATCGGCCAGCATGCTGATCACGAAAGTGAGCGCACTGCAAAAGCAGGAAGAAGTATTGGGCGATGTAACCAACGCAACGTCACGGCTACAGCTTTCCAACCATACAAGCAGCATACGATTTGATTTTGCTGCGCCTGATTTTCAGGACCAGATGAATATACAGTATAGCTATAAACTGGAAGCGGTAGATGAAGACTGGTCGGAGTGGCAGGAGACACCCTATAAAGAATTCAGCTACCTGCGTTCGGGGCGTTATGCTTTTCATGTAAAGGCACGAAGCCTGCTGGGCGAAAGCTCACGCGAAGCGGTATATTATTTCGAGATTCTGCCGGCATGGTATCAAACGGTGTGGGCATATATAGTATATAGTTTGCTGGCTACATTTATAGTAGTAACCGTAGCGGGCATGGTAAAGCGGAAGATCAACCTTGAAAAGCAAAAGACCCGCGATGAAGAAGAGAAGAAACGCAAGGTATTGGAGCTCGAGATCCAGCAGATAAAACTGAAGCAGGAAAAAGAGCAGATGATAAAAGACAAAGCGCAGCTCGAAGAAGATGTGATACACAAAAGTAAAGAGCTTGCTAACTATACCATGCTGCTGGTAAAAAAACGCGAGCTGCTTTCAGAGATGCACGATGAGTTGAAAGCGTTGAAGGATACCGTGCGCAGCGATGCATCGAAACAGATTGTTCGCGATCTCATTCGCAAGATCAACGCAAACCTGCAGAATGAAGAACACATCCAGGTGTTTGAAGCGAACTTTGAAAGGGTGCATAGCGAATTCTTTGCGCAGTTAAAATCAACTTTCTCTGACCTTACGCAGAAAGAACTTCAGCTTTGTGCCTTTGTAAGAATGAATCTTACCAACAAAGAAATTGCTTCTATACTTAACATCTCCGTGCGTGGCGTTGAGACCGCGCGTTACCGCCTTCGCAAACGGTTAGGCATGAGTCATGAGCAGGACATGTCGGCTTTCCTGGAGAAACTTTATGCCTCCAACGAGAAATCTCCTTCCGATATTCCGGATGATTCGACAGACATTTCTAGCAAAACGCGATAGCGAGCACAACTCTTTCAAGAATCTTTCCGAGTTGCGATGGCCGCTTTTCTTTCGAGCATCTGAAAAAGCGTGTGGCCACTGCGTTGTTTTAATCACATCGCGCATTTTCATGGTATTCTTTTGTACGCACTTAACAATCTGAAAATCAATTTACTTTTTGTGTTTGACGTAGTGGTGACGAGCTTCCGGTTTCGTGTGCAGTAATCGAACCGTAGTCGTTTTTTTCCGTCCTCGCTATCGTCTCACATACTTTTGATTTCAACGGAAACGATTTCTAGTAAACGTTTTCGTGACACTTCTAAATCTTAACCATTATCAAAAACCTATGAGAGAATTTCTACAGACGGGGAAGCGACAAGCTAAATACTTCCTCATGCTGTGCTTCGCTTTAACCTGCGGGTATGCGCATGCCCAGCACGTTGTGAGCGGAACAGTAAAGGATGAAAATACAGGCGAGCAATTGCCTGGTGTGAACGTAGTGCTGAAGGGTACCAGTTCCGGAACCATTTCAGACGCTGAAGGAAGATACTCCCTTGAAGTACCTTCGCAGGATGCTGTTTTGATCTTTTCGTTTGTCGGGTATGCCAAACAGGAAGTACCCGTAGGCGAAAGAAATTCAATTGATGTGTTACTGATGTCTGATATATCAACCCTCGATGAAGTGGTGGTTGTGGGCTATGGTACACAAAAGAAAAGTGTAGTGTCCGGATCGATCTCCAGTGTAAAGGCTACTGATCTTGAGTCGATGCCGATCAACCGCATCGAACAGGCGTTGCAGGGAAGAACCTCGGGGCTTACCATCGCTGCCAACTCCGGTCAGCCGGGTGGTGGTGCAACGGTACGTCTACGCGGTATCACATCGTTTAACCGCGATGGTGGTAATAACAACCAGCCGCTGTGGGTTGTCGATGGTGTGATCATCGATAACGGTGGTATAGGTTACCTCAACCAATCGGATATAGAGTCTATTGAAGTATTGAAAGATGCAGCATCACAAGCTATATATGGAGCACGTGCTGCAGCCGGTGTAATCCTGGTAACAACCAAGAAAGGTAAATCCGGAACGCTGAAGATGAACTACAACGGATACTATGGTATATCAGAGCCTGCCCGTAAACTTGATCTGTTAAATGCCACGCAATATGCTACGCTTCGTAACGAAGCTGCAGCAGCAAATGGCGATGCGCTTCCCTTTGCAAACCCGGAAGCATACGGACAAGGTACAGACTGGCAATCGCTCATTTTCAACAACAGCGCAAAACGTCAGAACCACGAGTTCAGCATCAGCGGTGGTAACGATAAATCTACATTCTATACTTCATTCGGTTATTTGAGCCAGGAGGGTATAGTAGCAACGGATATATCAAAGTATAAGCGCTTCAACATCCGCCTCAACTCTACACACAAAGCGAAGAAGTGGTTAACGACAGGACAGAACCTCGGTTATGCCTACAACAAATCAATAGGACTTGGTAACACCAACAGCGAGTTTGGTGGTCCGTTAAGTTCCGCTATCAACCTGGATCCGATTACCCCAGCGGTTGTTACAGACCCTACCGAAGCAAATCTGCCTATATATACCAATAATCCGGTGCGCAGAGACGAGAACGGAAATCCATATGGTATATCGCCATATGTAGGTCAGGAAATGACAAACCCGCTTGCCTATATATCCAAGCAATTGGGTAACTACGACTGGGGCCACAACATCATTGGTAACTTCTTTGTAGAAGCAGAACCGATCAAAGGTTTGAAGTTGCGTTCTACCATTGGGGCGAAGCTTGCCTTCTGGGGTAACGAAGCGTTCACACCGGTATATTTCCTCAACTCGTCCAACATCATCTCGCAAAATTCTTTTACCCGCGAGAATAACGTACGTCTTGACTGGAACCTGGAGAACACGATATCCTATACGCGCACATTCCTCGAAGATCATAATGTTACGGTGCTCGTAGGACAAGGTGCATACCTCGATGATAACACCCGCATGACGCGTGTAACGTTCAATGGTATACCAGCCGATAATTTTGATGATGCTTCTTTCAACTATAAAGTACCGGCAACACAACGTACGTCTGATGCTTCTGAAGGACAGGACCACACGGTGAGTTCTTTGTTCGCGCGTATCAACTACGACTATAAAGAGAAATACCTGGTTAGTGCATTGATTCGCAGAGATGGCTCTTCACGCTTCGGTCAGAATTACCGTCATGGTATATTTCCATCGTTCTCATTGGGATGGGTACCTTCCAACGAAAACTTTTGGCCAGCAAATGATATCGTTAACTTCCTGAAGATACGCGGTAGCTATGGCGTGGTGGGTAACGATAACATTGGTAACTTCTCATTCCTGTCAACAATCGGTAGTGGTCGTAACTATACCCTGGGTACAACCGGAAGTTACCTGAACGGATTCAGCCCGAATGCACCGGCCAACCCGAACCTGCGCTGGGAAGAGACTACATCTACCAACGTTGGTTTCGAAGCAACGATCCTCAACGACTTCACACTTACATTCGACTGGTATAAGAAAGCTACCAAAGACATTCTGCAAAATCCACGTATACCTTTCTTCGTGGGTGCTATATCAAACCCGGCAGCCAACGTTGCTGACATGGAGAACAGCGGTATAGAGCTTGAACTGGGATGGCGCAAGCAGGTTGGTGACTTTACGCTTGGCTTCAATGGTAACTTCTCGTACCTGAAGAATAAAGTAACAAACCTCGGTAATGGTATAGAATTCCTGACCGATGGTAATGCAGGCTTCCAGGGAAGTGCCTATAGTATAACACGTACCGAAGTAGGACACACCTATAATTCATTCTACGGATTCCAGACACAGGGTATATTCCAGACGCAGGAGGAGATCGAAGCGTATGTTGGTCCGAAAGGAAAGATACAGCCGAATGCAAGACCGGGCGATTTCAAATGGGAAGATATAAATAATGATGGTGTTATTAACGAGAACGACCGCAAGTTCCTCGGTAACCCGATGCCAAACTATACCTATGGATTTACATTGAGTGCAGGCTACAAAGGATTTGATATCGTAGTGTTCTCGCAAGGTGTAGCAGGCAACCAGATCTTTAACGGACTGAGACGTTTTGGTATAGCAAGCTCGAACTGGCAGACAGAGGCATTAGGACGTTGGACAGGTCCGGGTACATCCAATACCTATCCGCGTCTGGTTACCAACGATCCGAACAACAACCTGAACAATCCATCCGATTTCTATCTGAAAGATGGCGACTACTTCCGCATCAAGACTTTGCAGATAGGCTATACGTTGCCGAAGTCAGTTGTTTCGAAAGTTGGGTTGGAGCGCACACGTATTTATGTGATGAGCGAGAACCTGGCAACCTTTACCAAGTACAATGGTTATGATCCGGAGATCGGTGGCGGTACCATGAGTATCGACCGCGGTATATATCCGCAGGCGCGTTCCTATATGGTTGGTTTAACAGTAGGATTTTAATTGACAATGCACAGTATGAAACGATATATAAAATATATAGCTGTTACGGCAGTAACGTTGCTGCCCCTCAG
Source organism: Flammeovirgaceae bacterium UBA5867 (assembly GCA_002432545.1). GTDB lineage: Bacteria > Bacteroidota > Bacteroidia > Cytophagales > Cyclobacteriaceae > Ohtaekwangia. Next base: position 43,655 of record DJFR01000246.1, read on the forward strand.
CGCATGCAACGATTTTCTCGAAGTAAAGCCGAAAGGTCTTGACCTCGAAGCAAACTACTATCAGAATCAGGAACAGGCATACAACGGTCTTATTGCTGTATATGATGTAGTAGGATGGCAGGGCGGTAACCTCACTACGAAAGTGGGCGCTACACTCTCGGCATCAGACGATCACCTTGGTGGCGGTGAAGGAACTGGTGATAAAACATTTACCACCTGGGCAGACTATACTCTTACACCGGCAACAGGTCCGCAGGAAGATCTCTGGAAAAAAGGTTTCTCCGGAATCTTCCGGGCAAACACGATGCTGCAGAAATTACCGGGTGTACCGATGGATGAGAACGTGAAGAAGCGTTTTACTGCTGAGACACTGGTATTGCGCGCACATTTTAACTTCGACCTGGTTCGTCTGTTTAAAAATATACCGCTGCTCAATGAAACGGTTACACCGGATGAAATGTACAGTGTAGTACAGGCTACGCCACAAGAGGTATATGCACAGATCGAAGCCGACCTTAAAGCTGCTATAGCAGAACCGAATCTTCCCAATACAGTACCGGCTTCTTCAGAAGGTGGTCGTATTACACAAGGTATAGCGCATGCGCTGCTCGGTAAAGTATACCTGTATCAACAGAAGTGGACCGAGGCTGCTGCCGAGTTCCGCGAAGTGAATGGTGCTACTCCGGGTTCATTGAATGCTAAATATGACTATAACCTCATCGCTGATTTTGGTGACCTCTGGAAATCGACAGCCGATGTGAAGTTTAACAGCGAATCGATCTTCGAAGTAGGCTATACCAGTACATCAGCCGGTGGCTGGGGATGTATAGCCTGTACTGAAGGAAATATACTCAACATCATGACCGGTCCTCGCGGCTATACTACGAAGACAGCCAATGCACCTGACTATATTTCTGGCTGGAGCTACTTCCCGGTAACACAGAGTTTGTTTGATGCTATTCACTACGATCCGCGCTATAAACATACGATAGCCAACCTCGACAGTTTGAAACAGTATGGTATAGCAGACTATACTCCGGGTGCACAGAACACAGGTTACTTCCTCGAAAAATTTGCCGGAAGAAAATCAAATACACCGGTAGGACAAGCCGGAGCACCTGAGCTTAACTATCCGCAGAACATGTATGAGATCCGTTTGGCTGATACCTACCTGATGGAAGCCGAAGCACTGGTAATGGCCGGTACAGATTTAACAAGAGCAGCTGATCTTCTCAATGCAGTACGTGCACGTGTAGGACTGAGTGCAGTAGCAGCAACGATGGATAACATTAAACGCGAAAGAAGACTTGAGCTTGCCGGTGAAGGACACCGCTGGTTTGACCTGGTGCGCTGGGGCGATGCTGCAACCGTACTTGCCGATCGCGGATTTGTTGCCGGTAAACATGAAATACTGCCTATACCGCTCAACGAATTGAACAATACAAAACTGGAGCAAAGTAAAGAGTACGGAGGTACACGATAATCAAAAAAAGATACCTATGAAAAAGAGTATATATACATTCAGTAAGTGCTTCGCATGGCTCAGTATTGTTACTGTGGGAGTATTTACAGCTTGCCAGCCTGATGAATTTGAGGATGGTGATGGCAATGGTTTAAGTGACAATGGTGTTTCTGCTTCCTTTACCGTTACACCGGTAGCGGACAGAAACAATACCTACGTGTTGAAAGCAAACCAGGAAAGTCTCATTGGTGTACAATGGGACAAAGGTGATGGCGTTGGTTTTCCGAAAGGATTGGGTAAAGCAATTGATACGGTGTTCTACCCGGATGCAGGTACCTATAATATAGTGTTGAAAGCTTTCGGCAGAGGCGGTGTTGCTGCTACATCGGAGCAGGCGCTTACGGTTGAGACATCTGATCCTGCTGCGGGTAACCTGGTAGTGGGTGGTAAGATGAATGCCGGTGATGAGACTAACTGGAACTTCGTTACTTATAATGCCAACGCTACATTTACCATGATCGATGGTAAACTAATCGCGAGTGGTGGCAGCGGTGGCCACGTGGGTGTATACCAGACTATACAAGTGGAAGGTGGCAAGAAGTATAAAGTAGATATGACCGTATCCGGAAGCGGTGCTACTGACACCTGGTTTGAAGTATACGTAGGTACCGCGGCTCCGGTAGATGGCCAGGACTATAAAGATGGCGGTACACGTTTAGGATTGAACACGTGGGCCGGTTGTGGTAAAACAGCTTTCAATGGTAAACTATCGGCTCTGTCTTGTTCAGGGACCGGTGGCGGTGTAGTTACCTTCGAGCAGAGTGGTACAGTATATCTCTTTATCCGTACAGGTGGATCGAATTTAGGTACTACCGGTATAGCAATTGATAACGTAGAATTCAGGGGAACAAAATAAAAACAGTTTCTCTTTTGCAATCACAAGCTGCCAGTGTATCATTGGCAGCTTGTTTCAATTATAGGCTAACCAATCCTAATAACTGTGAGGCAGAATTAACCCTAACATTTCATAAGTATGAAGAAAATTATAGGCACTTGTTGCCTTTCCATCGCGCTGATATTTTTATTTCAGGCACAAACTCCCATTCAACCTGTTACTACACAAGAGAAAGTAGAAGCGCTGTTGGCCAAGATGACGCTCGAAGAAAAAGTAGGACAGATGGCGCAGGTTACACTTGATGTAATTACCAAAGGTAAAAATGAATATGTAAGTGATGAGCCGCTGCAACTTGACATGGCGCTGGTGCGCAAAGCTCTTGTTGACTATAAACTTGGTTCGGTGCTTAACACCGCGAACAACCGCGCGCGTACGGTAGAGAAGTGGCATGAAATCATCAGCCAGTTGCAGGATGTAGCAATGAAAGAAACACGTTTGAAAATACCCGTTATATATGGTGTTGATGCTATACACGGCACAACGTATACGGCAGGCGCTACATTCTTTCCGCAGCAGATAGGACAGGCCGCAACCTGGAACCGCGCGATCGTAAAGAAAGGTGCAGAGATCTGCGCATACGAAACAAGAGCATCCTCTATACCCTGGAATTTTTCACCCGTATTAGATCTTGGTCGCGATGCGCGCTTTCCGCGTTTGTGGGAAACATTTGGTGAAGATGTATACCTCACATCCGAGCTCGGCAAACAAATGATTGATGGATACGAAGGTGAAAGCAACGATGTAAAGAATCCATACCGCGTAGCATCGTGTCTCAAACATTTCCTTGGCTACCAGGTTCCCAACTCTGGTAAAGACAGAACACCGGCATTTATACCCGAGCTTGAATTACGCGAAAGACATTTGCCGGCATTCAAGGCAGCGATCGATGCAGGTGCGCATACAGTAATGATCAACTCCGGTCTGATCAATGGTATACCGGTACATGCTGATTATACTATACTTACAAAATTGCTGAAGGAAGAACTCGGCTTTAAAGGCGTAGCAGTAACCGATTGGAAAGATATAGATAACCTGTACGAGCGTGATAAAGTAGCAGCCACGCCGAAAGAAGCNNGCGATCAATGCCGGTATAGATATGTCGATGATACCGTACAATTTCAAGTTCTGCGATTTCCTCATCGAACTGGTAAAAGAAGGTGAAGTACCGATGAGCCGCATTGACGATGCTGTGCGCAGAATACTCACACTCAAATTTGAGCTTGGTTTGTTTGAGACACCGGTAACAAACTATAAAGATTACCCGCAGTTCGGCAGTAAGGCATTTGAGCAGTCAGCATACGTGGCAGCATCTGAATCAATCACCTTGTTAAAGAACAGTAACAACGTATTGCCATTGAAGAAGAGCGCAAAGTTACTCGTAACAGGTCCGAATGCTAATACGATGCGAGCACTCAACGGTGGCTGGTCATACTCATGGCAAGGTGAAAAAGTAAGCGAGTTTGGTGATAAGTATAATACAATCCTGGAAGCGCTTCAGCAAAGAGGTGGTAAAGACAACATTACTTTCGTACAAGGTGTTGCCTATAAAGATGACGGTAAATATTGGGAAGAGAAAGATGTAGATATAGAAGCCGCGGTAAAAGCTGCTGCCAAAGTAGACTATATCATTCTGTGTGCAGGAGAGAACTCTTATACCGAGAAGCCTGGCGATCTGCACGATCTGACGTTGTCTGCAAACCAGATCGCGCTGGCTAAAGCATTGGTAAAAACCGGCAAGCCTGTTATACTGGTATTGAATGAAGGTCGTCCGCGCCTGATCAGTTCTTTTGAAAGAGATGTACAAGGCGTACTGCAGTCTTATCTGCCGGGTAACTTTGGCGGAGATGCCATCGCAGATATACTCTATGGCAATGTAAATCCGAGCGGTAAACTTCCCTATACATACCCGATGTATGCCAACACACTGGTAACATACGATCACAAGCCATCGGAAGAACAAAGCAAAATGCAGGGAGTATATGATTATGAATCTGATTTCGCAGTACAATATCCATTCGGATTTGGTTTGAGTTATACTTCTTTCCAGTATAGCGATCTGCAGGTAAGCAAATCAACCATTGCTGCGAATGAAAAGATCACCCTATCGATAACTGTAAAGAACACCGGCACACGCGAAGGTAAAGAAGTTGTGCAGTTGTTTATTGCCGATCAGTATGCTTCGGTAACTCCGGATGTAAAACGACTCCGTGGTTTTGAAAAGATAAACCTGAAAGCAGGCGAGTCGCAGAAAGTAACGTTTACCATTGCTCCACGCGATATAGCCTTTGTTGCAAAAGATCTGCGCTGGACGGTTGAGAAAGGTGACTATGAAGTAAGCGTTGGTACATTGAAAGCTAAATTTACACTGAGTGAAGGCAAGACATTCGATGATAAAGCATCGAACTTGTAAATAAAGTAGTCAAGTAAAGGTTAAACATGAGAAGCCGCTTCCCTGGAGCGGCTTCTCCATTTATAGGTAAATTGAGCGTTGCAGCAGATACTATATATCGGTTTATATCAAAGTATTGATTATCAGGAATAATAAATAGCATGGCGTAGTACAGGCGTATATACCGGGTTGTGTTGTAGAGGTTGAAGTGTATCGCTTTTGGTGAAGCGGGCTATAGGGTAACTATATATTTATGGAAACGATTGTTGTAAGAACAATGGTTACACGTATGTATCACTAAACCCTATAAACCATGACGCCACAAGTTTTACTGAAGAGAACATTGTTTCTGCTCCTGTTGCTGGGCTTTACACAAGCCTATGCACAGAGTCGCCTGCGAGCTGATGGAACACGTATTGTGAACGCATCGAACCAGGAAGTTATTTTGAAGGGTGTTGGATTGGGAGGCTGGCTTTTACAGGAAGGCTATATGCTGAACCCCAGTGGAGGAGGTACGCAAGGATCATTTAAAAAACGTCTCTATGACCAGGGCCAGACCGAAGCGCAGGTCGAAGCGTTTTATCAAAGCTGGCGCGACAATTTCATCACGCAGGCCGACATCAACTGGATTGCCGATCAGGGCTTCAACTGTGTGCGTATACCCATGCACTATGATTTGTTCTTAACGCCTGCACAACGCACCGTACGGAACAACGTTATCCGTAATTC
>DJFR01000023.1:0-34354 GCA_002432545.1 Flammeovirgaceae bacterium UBA5867
GCCTATATCAATTTTCTGAAAGACAACGATGATCCACGTCTTGCAGTGGTTGCTGTTACCAATCCTACATATGATCCTTCCGGTAATGCTACTGGTGGAAATGCAGATCCGGATGTACAGAAAGGTATGCCGAATGGTTATGACCTCGGTGGTGTTCGCCCGATAACCGGTGCTCCCGGATATACTACCGTAGGAGATTACTCAAGTCTCAGTCCAAGTCTGTTAAGTCTGGCGGGGCCTTCCTTTATACTTACCTATGCAGAGTCAGAATTATTGCTGGCAGATGCTGCACAACGCTGGGGTGTTGGAGGCGATGCCGAGACACACTATAATAATGGTGTGAAAGCAGGTATCACTTACTTCAATCAATATCCAAATGTTGGTAATCTTGACGATGCAGCTGATGATTACCTCGTAGCGCATCCATACGATGCAGACAATGGTCTTGAAATGATTAACACGCAGTTCTGGGCAGCAACCTTGCTCAATGGATATGAAGCCTGGTTCAACTGGAGAAGAACAGGTTTGCCGAATCTCACACCAGTAAATTATCCGGGTAACGCTACCAGTGGAAATATACCACGCAGGTTCCCATACCCGGTATCAGAAGCTAACAACAACCCGATCAACTATAAAGCAGCACACGATGCTGTGTCCGGAGGCGACAATCTTTCCGGTCGTGTTTGGTGGGATAAGCAGTAGCCGCATATCTCTCTCGTATAATTTGGTTTAGAGAAGAAAGGCCTTCGGTTTTACCGGGGCCTTCTTTTTTAGCCGTCAGCTTTGAGTTAAGAGCTGCGAGTTTTCAAAGCCACGGGAGGGCTACTGGCCGCTGGCTTCTGGCCACTGGAGAAAAAATACAGACAGACATCCGGTAGCCGGTAGCTTGAAGCCAGCGGCCATTCTCGCAGCTCGAAGCTCAGACCTCGCAGCTAATTTGTCCGTTGCAACGACAGTCGAGAAGGTTATTTCTTCCGTTCTCTTTTATCCTAAAACAGTCGTTTTATCTTTGTGACTTGCTTAAACAGAAGTCGCTTGCAAATCATATTTATAATTTTTTCAGTTCTTGCAGGAATACAGGTTATCTATCTTTTTGTATTTCTAATTGCCTTTTCTAAGAAGAAGGGCGATGCAACGCGGACTCAATCTTTACCTGTTTCCATTGTTATTTGTGCGCACGATGAAGAACAGAATCTGCATGAACTCGTTCCCCAGTTGTTAGCACAAGACTATCCGGAGTTTGAAATCGTGATTATCGATGATCGCTCGAACGACAACACCTTCGACTGGCTTCTGGAAGAAACAAAGAAAGATCATCGCCTGCGCATGGTGCATGTTAACCGTACACCACCCCATGTTAACGGTAAAAAGTATGGTATAACATTAGGTATCAAGGCAGCGAAGTACGAATGGATATTGCTTACCGATGCTGACTGTCGCCCGCAAAGCAACCAGTGGCTTAACACGATAAGTGAACAGTTCAGTGAGTCAACCAACTTTGTGCTGGGTACATCTCCCTATATAAAGACTTCCGGGTTTCTTAACTTTTTCGTTCGCTTTGAGACATTGCTCACGGCTATTCAATATTTTTCTTTTGCGCTACTCGGCAACCCTTATATGGGTGTTGGCCGTAATATGGCGTATCGGAAATCTATGTTCCTGGATAAGAAAGGATTTAACAACTATCTGAATGTTACCGGTGGTGATGACGACCTGTTCGTTAATCAGCACGCAACGGGCAAGAACACGCGCGTTGTTATGGGACATGATTCACTCATCTTTTCGATTCCGAAAACCACGTGGTCATCTTTCTTCAAACAGAAAATCAGGCATTTATCGGTTGGCAAACTCTATAAATTCAAGCATCGCTTTTTGTTGGGACTCTTTACATTAACCTGGATGCTTACCTGGTTTGTGGGCATTCCGCTTTTGTTTGTACCGGAGCTTACTTACCTGGTAGCAGGCATATTGGTTTTTCGTATCATTTTACTAACTATTCTGGCGAATTTCGCATCTAAGAAGTTGGGACATCGGTTTGAGGCATGGATCGTACCGCTTTTAGATTTTATTTATGCCTTTTATTATCTTGTCACCGGCCTCACAGCGTTAGGGTCCAAAAAAGTACGATGGAAGAATTAGAAGAAGAAGAAAGCAGGTTTTCGTCAAAAGCACTGGAAGATTTCCGTTTGATCGACATGGCCGTAGGAGGTGACGACAGCTCCTATGCTAAACTCATGCAACGGTACAAGCGCCCGGTATACCACATGATCCTGAAGATGGTTCGTAACGTTGACGATGCAGAAGATCTTACCATCGAATCTTTCGCAAAAGCTTTTAGAAGTCTGCACCGCTTTAAAAAAGATTTTACATTCAGTACCTGGCTCTTTCGCATTGCCACAAACAATACCATCGACTTTATACGCAAGAAAAAGCTGAACACCCTCAGCATTGAAAATACTTTTACGGACGATGACGGACAATCTGTATCGATCGATGTAGAAGATGAAAATCTCGATCCGCAGGAAGAAACCATCAAGTCGCAGAAGGCTGAACTGATACAGGTGTTTGTTGATAAACTCCCAGCTAAATATCAAAAACTGGTGCGTTTGCGTTACTTCCACGAATTATCGTACGAAGAAATTGCAGAAGAACTCGATGCTCCTCTCGGTACAGTAAAAGCCCAACTCCACCGCGCACGCGAACTCATGTTTGAGATGGTGAAGAACAAGCGCGATCATATTTGATAAAAAGTTTGTTAGTGAGGTATGAAGCAGGCGATCAGGATTCAAGAAATACTAAGAGACCTCGGGGATATTCCATCAGAAAAACTCGAGCAGATAGAACTATATATTAAAGCCATTCTTTCAGAAAATCCTAAAAAAAAGAAAACGGAAGAACCCAAGACGTTAGGCGGTATATGGGAGAATAAAGGATTTGAAAAGATAGTTGATATCGAGAATGAAATTAAGATGTTACGTAAAGAGATAGGAGATCAACTGTTAAATAGAAAACTTTAGTGAATTATCTGATGGACACTGTGACTATTACACGGCACTTTTCTAAGCTGGGTAAGGTAGGGGGAAAAGCTAAACGTGTTATCAAAGAAGCAGAAGAGGGTAAGCATCATCTTTTTATCTCCGTAGTCAGCCTTTTCGAAATAATGTATTTGGCTGAACGGAACAGAATAAAAATTTCATTAAAGGCTTCGCTAGATAAAATACATTCAAAGTCCTGTTATTCTATTGTTGATCTAAATGCTGATATTATACTGGCAGCATCTCGCATTCAGTTCTATGAACTTCACGATCGCTTGATCTTAGCAACAACACAGTATATGGAGCTCGAAGTACTTTCCAGTGACGAGCGATTTGATGAAGTCGCCAACGTAAAAAGAATCTGGTCATAAACACATGACACCAACTGCAGATATAGTATATCATTACTTCCCTGACCTTTCGCCAAAACAGAAAGATCAGTTCGCTCAACTCTTTGAACTCTATAAAGAGTGGAACGATAAAATTAATGTTGTATCCCGTAAGGATATTGAGAACTTATTTATCAATCATGTACTGCACTCACTGGGTATAGCGAAAGTAATGGCTTTTAAACCCGGAGCTTCTGTGCTCGATGTTGGTACGGGAGGAGGCTTTCCGGGTATACCACTTGCTATACTTTTTCCGGAGACTAATTTTCACCTGGTGGATTCCATCGGTAAAAAGATAACGGTGGTGAAAGGTGTTGCCGAAGGTATAGGGTTGAAAAATGTGAAAGCTGAACAGATTCGTGCCGAGCAGATAAAAGGACAATATGATTTTATTGTGAGCCGTGCTGTTACGCGCATAAAAGAATTTTACGGCTGGATCCATAACAAAACCAAGAAGCAGTCCGTGCACCCGTTGGATAATGGTATACTATATTTAAAAGGTGGCGACCTCGATGAAGAGCTCGCAGAACTCAAAAAAATTCACCAGGTCTACAGCCTTTCCGATTATTTTACAGAAGAATTTTTCGAAACCAAAAAAGTGGTTTACGTTCCGCTATAGCCTGTTTTTAGAATCCTGATCGCGGCTAACCCTTATAGAAAACGGTTTCGGCCGTTGTTTAATTAAACTAAAATTCATATCTATGCAGTAGCCCCAAGCTCTGCCCGTGAAAAAAATTGTATCCATAGCCTTTATTTTTCTCCTGCTCTTCAATGTGCTGGGGTACTATGGATTGTTTTTCGGACTGCATTACCAGAACAGGCAGGAGCTCATACAGCGATTCGATACTGAAAATTATAACGAGCTGCAAACCGTTACCATCAAAGTTCCACTTGCAGTGCCGTATGCTAGCGATTCACAAGAATATCAGCGTGTAGATGGTGAGTTCGAACACAATGGCGAGTTCTACCACATGGTAAAACAACGCCTCTCGCAGGACACACTATATATAGTATGCGTAAAAGATCAGCAGAGTAAACGCATCAACCAGGCATTGACTGATTATGTAAAAACATTTACCGATAAACCGGTCGATGGGAAAAGTCAGACAACCACATTGCCTTCCTTTATAAAAGAATATTTAGTTGGCACCTATACAATCAAGTCCTCATCCGGGGGCTGGTCATTGAACGTAAATTCTGAAAGCGCACCCGTTGTATTTATAGCCTCTTTCTGCGCTTCCATTATTCATCCTCCTGAAAGAGCCTGATAAGCTTCTGTTATTCCCTTTACATTAATATCTGAAATTTACTTTTAGGCATACTCCTTCGATATACACGATGGTATATCTCCGGAGTTATGAATTTAGTCTCGGTATATACATTCAGATACTACATAGTTCAGGGAAGAGGAATTGCTCTTTGTGATTTCTTTTAATCACATCCTTACAAGGAAACCTTATTACCCAAATACATATGAAGAAAATTTACCTGCTAATGCTGGGACTTATTCCCACACTCTCTTTTGCACAGAACCTGACGGACGGGCTGATGATGCCCAAGAAAACTTTTTGTACCGGTTTTATGTATATGCACGACCGCTGGACTGACTATTGGGAAGGAGAGTTGAAACGTGATAATGGAAACATCGGGCATGTAACAACACAGAGCCTGACGTGGGTTGGTACCTATGGTATAACGAACAAAGTAAATGTTATAGCCATGGTACCATATGTGAAGACAAAGGCCAGCCAGGGAACGATGAGCGGCATGGAAGGCTTGCAGGATCTTTCGCTGGGCGTAAAGTATAATTTCTTCCGTAAGAAATTTGAGAAGAGCGCCTTTAGCACATTTGCCGTGCTGAATTTTTCGACACCACTGAGTGACTATACGCCCGATTTCTTCCCGTTAGGACTGGGCACACACACTACAAATCTTTCGTATCGCTTAACTGCGCACTTTAAAATTGAACAGGGGTGGTTTGTTAACGCATCGGGTGCCTATACCTGGCGAAGCAACACAACACTTGATCGCCCGTCTTACTACGATGGAAATGAATTTGTGATGAGCGATGAAGTGAAAATGCCAAACGTATTTGATGTGTTTGTAAGCATGGGCTATCACAAAGGTCCGATACAGGCCGAGTTGAACTATATACAACAGAATACACTGGGAGGAGGCGACATCCGCAGACAGGATATGCCTTTTGTTTCCAATCGTATGAATATGATAAAAACAGGTGCACTGGTTATGTACTATTTACCGGCTCCGCGCGGTATGGCAGTCAGAGGTTCGGCACACTATACCGTGGCCGGTCGTAATGCAGGCCAGTCTACAACATTGATGGCTGGCGTACTCTACACCATTAAATTTGATAAGAACCAGTAATCTATACCTATATATGAAAAACAAGAATATATACATAATCACATTCCTGGCGTTTGCATTTGTACTCGGTATAGTATCAAGCTGTGATAAGGAAGTTGAACTGAGTGAAACGCTTACACCGCTGGAACCTGCAAGCCTGGATGAAGACGCAGCGAACTGGGCACCGATCGATGCCAATGCGATGACGATCGAAAAGATTGTTAATGTAGTAGAGAATTCAACTCCTAAAGTTTTTAACCCGCCAGCAGATATAACTTCTGATGCCTATAAAGCAGAACTGGCGACTATAAAAGATGCACAGAGTAAACTTACTAAAGAACAAAAAGATATAATTGAATACTGGAGTGGAGGCGGAGTGCTTCGCTGGAACCAGATTTTACGCGGACTGGTGGCGCGATTTAATTTACCACCTGCACCTAAAGCAGATGGTTCATACCCGGCACCGGATGCCGAGAACCCGTTTGCTGATCCCAATTTTCCGTTTGCCAATCCTCCCTATGCAGCACGTGCCTATAGCTATGTGAGCGTTGCACAATACGAAGCGCTGAAAGCAGCATGGCACTATATGTACCAGTATAACAGACCATCGCCTTATAAAAATGATTCGGGTATACAATCGCTCATGCCTGAAACAGATCTTCCATCCTATCCTTCATCAGATGCTGTATTATCCGGAGTAACAGCTGAGATGTTGAAATTACTTTTCCCTGCGGCCGTTGAAGAAATAACATTGAAAGCTGCTGAACAACGTAACGCTGCATTGTGGTCGGGTAAAGCTTCCACGAGTGATATAACTGCCGGACTTGCATTAGGTAAATCGGTAGCAGCGTTGTTTGTTACTCGTGCACGTGGCGATGGTATGGGCGCAGCAGGTGGTAACAAAGCACTGTGGCAATCATTGGCAGATGGTGCTATTGCAAAAGGAGAAACACCATGGATTAGTCTGGAGACACCCAAACGTCCTCCGATGCTGCCGGTGTTTGGTAAAGTAAAAGCCTGGGCTATGACAGCCGAGCAAATCGCAGCAGGTCGTCCTGCTCCGCCACCACTAACATCATCAGCAGAAATGCAAAAAGAAGTTGACGAAGTAAAATGGTATGCTGATAACCTGACACGCGAACGTCTTGCTATCGTACACAAATGGGCTGACGGTGCCGGTACCTATACACCTCCGGGCCACTGGAATGATATAGCTGCTGAATATATCCGCGATGCGAACTATAGCGAAGTGCGTGCAGCAAGAGCCTTTGCGTTATTGAATATGGCATTGCACGATGCTGCAGTTTGTTGCTGGGAAACGAAGTTCTATTATTTCAATCCGCGTCCTTCACAAATGAATGGTTCCATTAAAACCGGAACAGGTGTGCCGAACTTCCCGGCCTTTACTTCAGGACACTCAACATTTTCAGGTGCAGCTGCAACGGTGCTTTCCCATTTGTTCCCATCGCACACAGACTACTTCCAGAGCGAAGCAGATGAAGCTTCGTTATCAAGGCTATATGCCGGTATACATTACCGTGCTGATATAGAAGTGGGTTTGCAGCAGGGCAAAAGTGTTGGCGGCTTTACCGTGGCGTTTGCACAAACCGATGGCGCTGAATAACGTGAATGTAAAAACTAAATATAGTATAGATAAAGATTTTTGATTTGGGCTAGATCCGGGAGGCGTTCGCTCCGCCCCCGGATTTTTTTTCTCTCTATGAAAACGAAGATTCTCTCAATATTGATTTTACTGCTGGGTATAACCCCGGGTATAGTATATGCACAGACAGACTCAATAAAGGTGCGTGAGTTGAAAGAAGTTACCATACAATCGCATCGCCTGGATATGGAACGGATGCCGGCTATACGCGGAACGTACCTGACCAGCGGACGAAAGAATGAAGTAATCAATGTTCAGAGCATGAACATTAGCATTGCTGAAAAAACTCCGCGACAGATATTCTCCAAGGTGCCCGGTGTATTTGTGTATGATATGGATGGCTCCGGCAATCAAACCAATATATCCACGCGCGGTCTTGATCCGCATCGCGGCTGGGAGTATAACATTCGTAAGAACGGTATTATTACCAACTCCGATATGTACGGCTATCCCGCCAGCCACTATAGCATGCCGATCGAAGCCGTAGAAAGAATTGAACTGATCCGCGGCACAGGTTCGTTGCAATATGGAGCACAGTTTGGCGGTATGCTCAACTATGTTTCAAAGAAACCGGATTCACTGCGCGCGGTGGCATTTGAAAGTATAAATTCGATTGGCTCCTTTGGATTAATGAGCACCTACAATGCAATAAGCGGAACGGTGGGTAAATTTCAATACTATGTGTACTATAACAAACGTGTATCAGATGGTTATCGTGATAATAGCGATACTGATTTTGATGCGCAATCGGTAATGCTGGCGTATAGTCCTTCAGACAATGTAACGATCAAGGCAGAAGTAGCGCGCTCTAAGTATATATATCACATACCCGGCCCGTTAACCGACAGCATGTTCTATGCTGATCCTAAACAATCAACGCGTTCGCGCAATTACTTCAATCCTGAAATATATGTTCCTTCGCTTTCCCTGGATTGGAAGCTGGACGAGCGAACTCAGTTGTCGTGGGTGGTATCGGCTGTGTTGGGTGAGCGTAACAGCGTTCAGTTCGATAAGCTGGCAACGGTAAACGATGGTATTGATCCCGCCACGTTAAACTATGCATCACGCCAGGTTGATGTCGATCACTTTAACAGCTATACCAGCGAACTGCGTATACTGCATCGCTATACACTTGGTAGAACTGAAAATGCTGTTGTTGGCGGTATACAAGTATTTAACAACGATCTGCATCGCCAACAGTTAGGCAAGGGTACAACCGGTACAGACTTCGATCTGACATTGATCGATCCGAACTGGGGACGCGACCTTCATTTTAAAACAAAAAATATGGCGCTCTTTGTTGAGAATACATTTCATATACTGCCCAACCTGACCGTTACACCGGGTGCCCGCCTGGAGATTGGAAAATCGGATATGAGCGGAAGCATTACGTATTACGATCCCGGAAATCTGCCAACCGACATTGAACATAAATTTCCGTTGTTCGGCATTAGTACGGAGTATATAACACGGAAAGGTAATGCGCTATATGCAGGGTGGGCACAGTCGTATCGCCCTGTAATCTTCAAAGACATTATACCGGCATCAACCTACGAAGTGATTGATAAAGACCTGAAAGATGCTACCGGCTACAACCTGGAGGCAGGCTATCGCGGAACGTGGAATGCACTTCGCTGGGATGTAGGTATATTTCAATTAAAGTATGATAACCGCCTCGGCAGCCTGGAAGAAAAGAATGAAGCCGGTACAGCCTATATATACCGAACCAATATTGGTAATTCCATAACGCGCGGTGCCGAGATATTCCTGGAATACAGCATCCGTGCCGGTGAACATGCCGGATTCACACTCTTTACCTCAACAGCACTATTTCGTTCGCGCTATGTAGATGCTTTTGTGAGATCGGGAAGCAATACTGGTGATAATATAGATATATCGGGTAATCGTATTGAATCAGTTCCATCGGTAATTACCCGCAATGGTTTTACATGCCGGTATAAAACAGCAAGTATATCTTTGCTGTATAGCTATACCGGTGAGAGTTATGCCGATGCATTAAATACAAAAACACCTTCGAAAAGCGGGGCGGTTGGCCTGGTGCCATCATACGGATTGCTGGATGTAAATGCATCGGTACGCATATCAAGCCAGTTAATGATTCGTGTTAATGTGAACAATGTTACCGATAAGCAATACTTTACCAAGCGCCCAGCGTTCTATCCCGGACCCGGTGTGTGGTCGTCTGACGGACGCTCGGTGAATTGCTCTGTCGGTATAAAGATATAGGCTATGAATGAGTAAAGCTGCTATAAAGATTTCGCTCCAACGAGGTGATCCGGATAAGGTGATGTCATACCACCTGTCCGGATTTACTTTTTAGTACTGCTCTGGATATACTATATATAAATTATTTTTCTGTTTCAGCTATAACAGCATCAGGGTTCTCCAGCAGTCTTCTCTCTTCGGTTGTCAGGTTCAGATCTTCGGTAATGGTAGCCGGTGTAGGGCGCAGTAAGAAAAATACAGCAGCTATAAATATAGGTATCAACAACAGATAGAAGTTGCCTGTTATAAAAAACACGATAGTCGCGAATAAACCTGGCAGTTCGAGACAAGCCGAACGCATCAGTAAAACGCCAAGGTATTTTGGCATTTTCTTTTGTAATGAAAGTGAACGATCAATTCGCGAAAGCTGGAAGTTATAGAGGAAATGTGCAGCAGAGAATCCCACCACGACTACAGCCACCAGCGTGTAGGTGAACAGTTGTGAACTGTCGTCCTGGCCGGTTGTCATTTGTCCGAAGTATACCAATGCAAAAACAACCGCTGTAAACATGAGCATGATACCTGCCTGTGCAAAGTATATCAGGTTCAGCTGTGTGAAATATTGTTTGGATGTAAAAGTTTTGCCCATAGGTATAGATGTTGTTACAAGTTACGAGTAATAAGACTTTCCATCTGTCGGTATGTTTTTTCCTTCAGGGCCGGTATATCGGTACTGGTTAGTCCGGCTGTTTCAATTTCATCGCCTACAAAGATTCTTATTTTGCCGGGGCGCAGGTCGATGGTACTCGGAGGCATCAGTCGCCCGGCACCAATTACTACCAGCGGAAGTATAGGCTGTTGTGTATCGATCGCTATACGGAAGGCACCATCATGAAAAGGTTGGAGAACTTCTTTCGAGCGGTTCTGAGTACCTTCCGCAAAGATCAGGATTGAAATACCTTGTCTTAAAAATTGTTTCAGCCGATCTATACTCTTCTTACGACTCTCCGGGCTTGAGCGATCAACAATAATGGTAGCGGCTTTCGCGATCCACCCGAATACCGGAATTTTTAATAACTCCTTTTTTGCAAGTGGTCTGAACTGTCCCGGGATGATCATACGAATGCCCGGAATGTCGAGGAACGAAGTATGGTTGCTCACATAGATGTATGACTTGCCTCTCTCAAATTTTTCACGACCGTGAAATTCATAGCGAATAAACGTGAGAATGCTGAACGTCCACGACCAGAGCCAGAGAAAGAAATAGCCAATGTTGCCAAAGCGCTGACCCAGCATAAACGGTATAAGGATGCCGGGTAAATAGAGGATCATAAAAACGCTGAACACCAGGAATACCCACACTTTGTAGAGGGTGAGAAGAATGGTCTGTACGATTTTCAAGATGATGGTATTAAAACTTTCTGCGAAAATTCTGAAAGTTAAGAGAAGATGCAAGAACAAAAAAGCCAGCGGTTCAGGGCTGGCTTTTCGGAATGAATATGAATAAACTTATGACGTTCTACGAGATTGAGAATTTTGTTACCCCTGGTGTTGCAATCGGGTAGAATCCGTTCGCATCGGGTTTAATCGGAGGCTGTGCATCCCACGCAAAAGTAGAAGGCATAATGCTGATACCCGAGTTGATTGCTTTGTCCCAATCAATAACTTCACCGGTATAGGTTGCGAATCGTCCCATAATAGCAGTCATCGTAGACTTTGCTCCATTCTCTGCGTCAGCAAATTTATACTCTCCTTTAGCAACAGCAGCAAAGAGTTCATCGTGTTCCGTTTGATACGGGTTGTTCTCAGCTTTTCTGTCGTATTGATATAGCGTCTTGCCTTTGCTGCTAATCTCGGCAGCACCACATTTAACAGAACCTTTTGTGCCTACCAGCAGCTCATCTACTTTCGCATACGTACCTTTTATATGGCGGCACTGACTGTTAAGTATAGATCCATCGGCATATTGAAATTCAACATAGTGGTGATCGAAAATCTCACCGTACTCTTTTCCGGTGCGCACCTGGCGTCCGCCCATACCTTGTGCTTTAACAGGATATGCACCTTTAAACCAGTTTACCACATCAATGTTATGTATATGCTGTTCGTTGATGTGATCGCCACAGAGCCAGTTAAAGTAATACCAGTTACGCATCTGGTATTCCATTTCAGTTTGTCCGGCCTGGCGCATCTTTACCCACACACCGTCATTATTCCACCAGGCTTGAGCAGAAGTTATGTCTCCAATCATGCCATCCTGCACTCGCTTATATAATTCGCGATACGAATTCTGATAATGACGCTGCAAGCCTACCACTACATTCAGCTTTTTAGTTTTTGCTTCAGCAGCAGCAGCCAATACTTTTTGTACACCGGCAGGATCTGTCGCTACAGGTTTTTCCATAAACACATGCTTGCCTTGTTTAACAGCTTCAGCAAAATGAATAGGACGGAACCCCGGAGGTGTTGCCAGTATCACAACATCTGCCAGCGGTATAGCTTTCTTATAAGCATCGAAGCCAACAAATTTTGTCTCTTCGGTTACAGTGATTTTTGATTTTACATTTCCTTCTTCAGAGTTCTCATCGGTCAACGCACTGAAGCAATCATCCAGGCGATCGCGAAAAGCATCGGCCATGGCTACCAGCTTTACATTTTGTTTGGTAAGCAGTGCTTGCATAGCGGCACCTGTACCACGACCACCGCAGCCGATCAGTGCTACTTTTATCGTGTTGTCCATAGAAGTAAAGTAGCCTGCGTTCGAAAGAAATGGCATCGCCATTAATCCGCCGGTGGCAAGAGCAGAGTTCTTTACAAAATCTCTGCGGCTGATCGTTGACTGGTCTGTTGGTTTCATAGAGGTTTATGTTTTTCGTCTGGAAAATTATTTTTTCGGATAGCGCCAGAGCCCTATATAAGTAAAGACAGTTTACAACGGTCTTTCCCTGAACCGCTCGTCACTATTTTAGATAGGAAGCGTAAAATTTTTCAATCTCTTCTTTCGATGGTTGTTGCAACGGACGTACTATGCGAAAACCCATATACATACCGTCCGTCAACCACCAGCGGCTTTTCGGTATTTGCGGATCGCGTTTGTTCCATTCTGCACTCGAAGAAATACGATTGGTGCAGCGCAGCACTTCCGGTTCATCAAGGTATGATCCGCCCCGTGCTACACGCGGATATTTACCGGCCGGTGGTGTTGATGGATTTTTTGCTCCATCAGTTAATTTTTCATAGGCAGCAGGATCATATTGATCAACCGTCCACTCGCTTAAATTACCAAGCATATCATACAGTCCAAAAGCATTGGGCTTAAGCTGCATTACTTTGTGATACTTACTGCCGCTGTTGTTTTTGAAAAATCCGTATTCCTGCAAAGCTTTCGGATCATTACTAATGGGTTTGCTGTTGCCTGCACGACACGCATATTCCCATTCTGCTTCTGTTGGCAAGCGATAGAAAAAACCGGTTTGCTCGTATAGCCATTTACAATACATAATACCCGCTTGTTGGCTCATACTGTTAGCCGGTTGTTTGGCATCGCGGCCCATGCCCCACGTCAGGTCTATATATTGTGCCGTAGGTCGCGACACAGCATCCACAGCAATAGCTTTGGTTTGCGGTATATCCATGTTCTTGAAGAAAGCATCCCACTCGGCAAATGTTACTTCGTGCTCTTCCATCCAGAATGCTGACAGATCTACTTTTTTCTGTGGAGTCTCATCCTGTTCTTTCCGGTTGTCGCCAGCTTCACTTCCTATTGTGAATGAACCTGCTGGTATAGCTACCATTTTAAATTTTACTTCCGTGCCCGGAATAGTTTGTTCGTAGGTTTGAAAAGGCTGTGCATATACCTGTATGCTAAGAATGGAGAGTAAAATACTACAGGCAGCAAACTTGATTTTGGACATGATGGTGATATTTTTCTTCAAGGTTTATTTTTAACGAACGCTGAAGATAGAGAATGCAAAGGGTTCAGGCAATACGTATTATGCCGCCTGTTCTGCAAAAGTTCTTACATCAATTGTAATATTGATTCTATATTATCCCTGGTCGGGATGAGACAATAGCACGCATGGGATATACTCATAGCGGTTTATTTTGAGCGGCTGGATCCGATGCTATAATTTCTTTCAGTTGTTCTTTGTCGTCTATAGCAACAATACCAAGTCCGTATATTTCTTTCGGATCGAATACAGGTCCGAATACAATTGCTATATCTTTATCCATTAGATTATTCCAGTATGCAACACACTTCAACATGATGTAGCGCTCACGTGCAGTCATGGTCCCGGCAAAATCACTGCGTAATGGCAGCAGGTAGAGTGTATGGTATTTTTTTTATTCGTGATAATAACTAATTACAGTAGATAAATTTTACCAGAACTGATACCATTTCTTTTGCTCAGCAGGTTTAGGTTTGAAGTTGCCTTCCCATTGCGAAAAGGTATATATAGGCTCGAACCATAATCCTTTTATTTTTTCGGCTTGAAGTTTTTCACGTGTTTCGGTGCCTACTATAATAATAGGATTTTTACTGTTATCGGAGCCGAAAAAAAGATCAGACGCAAAGATTCCATCCGGTATAGGTTCTTCGTTTTTGAGAAAGGCCGGTGTAGCGCCTATCACTTCTTTGTATCGTTTACAGTGCTTGCATTTTTTGATGAATTGAATTTCACGTTTCGCAACATCCAGTTCAATCTTGTTGTCAATAAAGATCTGATAATAGTTTTGCGAAGCATGAAAAGAACTAAAGTGAATGCCAGTATAATTACACCGGGTGCAAAATTCTTTTAGTCGTAACGAAACAATAGTACCCAAGTCATAGCAATGACTGAGATCAAATGTAGATCGTCTGAGTTTGAGATCCGGATTGTGATATTCAAAGTTTAACAACAGCCCGCACGCAGGACAAGTTTCCGTATCGGAGAGGTTTACACCATCCAACATATAACCGTCATTGTCAGGCCCTGTAACAACATAGCCAAGAATCATAGTCAGGGGGATAACCCTATAAATATACGCAGCGCTTGTTTAAAAATGTCAAGTGCTGGTTATATTTCGAAAACCACTAGACAGACCGTTGGTTGTGATGAATTACTTTTTTACGGCAACAACAATCCCCGTAGACCATACCTGCTTGGTAAGATGGAGGTCGCTTCTTGTTTCCAGATATTGAATCAGGTTAACAGCTTTTTCATGATGGCCATCGGGCCAGTTAGGTTGTGGAAGCATGTCGTCAATAATATACAAACCACCTTTGTTCAGCATGGCCAGAGCTTCATCTAAAAGCAAGTACTTGCCATGCCACGTGTCTGCAAATATATAGTCGAATGTGTGCTGCTTGTTATCATTCATCCATTTCTCTCCGTCTGAACACACCAGGTCCAGGCGACTATCACCACCCAAAAACTGATTGGCCACATCAAGAAGTTTTTGATCGTAATCAACGGAGACCAAAGATGAATCATTATCCATTCCGTCCAGTATCCATGCCGTTGATAGTCCGGTGCCTGTTCCCAGTTCCAGAAATTTACCAGCCGGTTTAGATGCCGCTAATGTTCGCAGTAGTGAACAGGTAAATATATCCGATGCCATTGTAAAGCCTAACGCTTTGGTAGCTTCATCAATCCTGGTATAGCTCTTGGGTAGTGGTTGATTAATTTCCGGGGTCATGTTAGTTGTGGGGTTGGGTTTGTAATAACTTTAACGAACAACTAAATATACATGATGCTGGTATATGTACTTATGTTTGACAATGTTTTTTATTGTAAGGTGTACTTACTAACGTTTATTCTAAATCAACTCTGAATCCATATTGTTGAAATGTGTTGACTATGTCATTATAGTAATCTTCTTCTAATACTTTTGCCAATTCTTTGTGATGTTTTATAATTACCGTTGCTCCAGATTCAACGATTACTTTTGTAGGTTCCCTCATTCCTATCTCAATGAAACAATCGTAGAATGCATCAAGCCCTCCTCCAAAGTAACCCTTGTATCCAAAGAACACTTCTCCTAACAAACAGAAAAAATCAACATCATGTGTCACTTGATTTCCTTCAATTATATAGTTGAACGCAGGTATAGTGCGATTAGGAATGCCTGAATGACGCATGCAGGCGCTCGTCCATTGATATTTCTCCGGTACTGTCAAAGGACGCCAATCAATTTCCTTCCCCAACTTCCATGCGTTTAATATATCATCGGCAGTCAGTGTGTTTTTAGTTCTTTTCATTTCCAAGGCAGAGAATTATAAATCGTGAGGCTAGGTGCTATGTCATTGTAGGTATTGCGAAGATACCAGCACACTATAATAAAATCAATAGCCTGGATCTTCAGACAGTATCCTTCACAATCGGAATGCGAACGAGCAATTCCGCAGCGACAAAAGATATTGCAATAGCTGATACACCGGAAATGGCAAACTTCAAAAGCGGAGCTATTGAGATGTCTTTCAGAAGAACGGAAATACACACCAGCACCAACGGATGGATAATATAAACCGCATAGGCACTCCGTGATAATATTTTTAGAAAATTGCCCTGGCTATTTAATGTATACTTACCAATGCTTAGCAGACTAACAATAATTGATATTCCCAACAGTTGTTCCCATATCGCATTAACGAACGATTGGATTGTGAAGCCACCCAGAAAAGCATCGAGCTCGCTATGTGTTATAATTTTTAATATATAAATACCAGGGAACCCTATAACGATTAAAACAACAGCTATCCATAACCATACTTTGCCCCGCTGATACGATAATGTTGATAACCATTGATTCCGATACGCAATAATGCCGACTATAAATAAGGCTATATATTGACAGAAATGCGCCAGTTGGAAACCGAAGGGCGACAATGTCCAGCCGATGGGAAATACTATTCTTACAAAAAATGAAAGAATGCCAAGTATAACGGCAAAGACGAATATAGAACGGTTGCCCGGAAATGTTGAAGAACGTTTAGTTTTATTGCCGGAGAAATATTGAAGCAACACAAAAGCAAAGGTGAAAATAAGCAATGCGGCCGTAAACCAAAGTACACCTGTTTCAATCCACTGCTCTCGATTCAGGTAATAATCTTTAAACGTTAATGTATTATACCGATGTGTAATCGCTATATAGATCGTAAGTGGTGATATCACCAGCGAATAAAAAACAAGCGGTATACCTAGCCGCTTAAACCGATCGAGTAAAAAAATGCCGCCACCCTTTCGTTCATAAGAGGAGGGTATAAAATAGGAAGAAAGAAAAAAGAACAGTCCCATAAAAAACGATTGGTTTACAGACACAAATACTGTGAGCAGTAGCTGTGTTGGCAGACCTCCTGTTTCTTCTTTATAATACCAGCCGCCCGGGGCGCCATAGGTAACGGCTGCATGGTGTAACACAACCAACATTGTGAGCAACACACGGATGTTGTCAATGTAATTATCTCGTTCCTTCACAAGTGTTTTCTTTCAGAGACAACTGAAAGACATGAAAGTTGCATTGATCCAAATAGCTGGTGCAAGTCTTACGACTTGTATAGAAAATTATCCAGTCTTCAGACTGGCGTGTTGAATTTGAGATTGTATTTGAATGCCTGTATTTCACGTCTGAAAACTTGCACCAGTTACTCCGCAGCAATCGCTTCGACCTCAAGCTTCCATTTTGTCTCAAGCAATTGACAGCATATTACAGTAAGCGTTGGCTCGTGGCTGCCTAAGAATTTCTTTCTGAGTTCCATGTTTTCGCGATCATACTCAGGACTGGCTAAATAAGTTCGTACGGATATCAGGTTGCTATAGGTCATGTTCGCAGATTTTAAGATCTCGCCTATATGTTTCCAGATTAATATACCCTGCTCCCAAAATGATTCGGGCATCGACTGGCCATCTGGCTCATAACCATTCAATCCGCTTATGAACAGGTGTCGTGTACCACTCGTTGTCTCAATTCCGTGACTGTAGTTGTTGTATTGCGGAAATAGCGTTGATGGATTGTGTTTAATGATTGGCATATAGTTGTTGTTCGGCTTAAGTATCTAATATAGATGTATTATCTCAAGTCTGGAGACTTGAAACTGTCCAGGTACAAGTCTCCAGACTTGCACCGGTTAGCGTTCAAACATGGCGAGAAATTGTTGCTTCTTCTCGGCAGACATTTCGAGTTCTTTGTTGTTTTTCATTGTAACGGTTCCTCCTTTGCCTTTGGTGTAGCGAATAACATAATCAGGATTGATGAGGTAGGAGCGATGGATGCGTAAGAAACGATGGTCTTTCAGAATCTCTTCAAAGTATTTTAACGTCTTGCAAATGAGAAGCGGTGTGCCGTTGCTATCAAGATAAAAGCGTGTAAAGTTATCGGCTGCCTCACAGTATAAAATAGTATTGATGGTAACAATTTCGAATCCCTCCATGGTAGGAAGCATGATCTTTTGATTGACCGGGGTTCGAATGTTGTTCAGTAATATATTGGTGTGGCGGGTATAGTTTGTTTCTGTTCGCTCCTTTTTAATTTTCTCGACAGCCTTAATTAATTCATCTATGTTGATAGGCTTTAATAGATAATAGGATGCACTCTGATTTAGCGCTTGTATAGCATAGTTGCCAAATGCCGTGACAAAAACGGTTTCGAATGTAATGTCATCTATACTGTCGAGAAGGTCGAAACCGTTGCCATAGGGCATTTCAATATCCAGGAAGACTATATCGGGATTGTGCTTTTCAATTGCTTCTTTACCGGTTGCCACGGATTCACCAAAACCACACACTTGCACCTCCGGACAATATTTAGTCAGGTAGTTCGCCAGAATTTTGCGGCTGTCTTCTTCATCGTCAATAATTACGGCCTTCATCATACGACTTTATTTTGTTACTGATGGGCATATATACACTTACCCGTGTTCCGCTACTATCGGTACGATCCTCAATTTGTACGCGGTAATTTACGTTGTATACTTTGTTTATGATCGCCAATCGTTCTTCGATATTCTTTAGTCCGGTAGAATTATGTTTTTTCTGATTCTCGGTTTTCAATTCAGCAGAACGCTTTCGCCCTATACCATCGTCTGTAATTTCAGCCACCAGACTTCCATTCTGTTTATAAAAGTGAAGTGATAGTTTGCCCTTCTCGTCTTTATACCGTAAGCCGTGCCACACAGCATTTTCAATATAGGGCTGAATTAGCATGGGCGGAATTTGTATTGCTTCAGTATTGATCGATTCATCGGATTTAATTTCATAATCAAATTTATCGCGGAAGCGGTAATGCTCTAGTTTTAGATATAACGAAAGTATTTCCTGTTCTTTTTGAAGCGAGATAAAATCTTCCTGCGAATGCTCCAGTACAAGTCGCATGAGTAAAGCAAACTCGGAGAGAAAACGATTTGCTGTCCGCTCATCTTGCTGCGATATAAATTGATTGACGGAGTTAAGCGCATTGAAGATGAAATGCGGGTTCATCTGTCCACGCAATGATTTTAGTGCAAGTAGTCGGTTTGCCAGTTTACTAGCCTGCGCATTTTTGAAAATGAAGAATGAAGTAACGGCTATAATGAGAATGATAACCAGTAGTCCGTAAATGATAAGCTGCTGGCGGAATACTGTGGCCTGTTCAATAGTTTCTTCACGCTGTCCGATATATACATTCTTGGTATACTCTTCAATGTCTTTTTGTTTTCGAATGAGCTCTGATTTTTCGCTGAGTACGCTTTCGTTCAGTTTTTCACTTTTACCAACCGCTTCGCTATATCTCTTAAAAGCATATAAAGCTTTATTAGGCTGACCGCTTTTCTCATATAGCGTGGCCAGGGAAAGAAACGCATTGGCTTGTTCCTTCGGATTGTTCAATGTGTCAGCTATAGATGCCGCTTCTTCTGCTTCTTTTATAGCTGCAGATGTTTCTCCCTTGGCATCAAGACTTTTACTGATCGCTACTTTATCTTTACTTACTTCGGCCAGGTTTTTTGCTTCCAGGTTATACTCGATAGATTGTTTGCGTAGACCTATTTCTTCATCGTATAATTTGTTTTCCTGTAGTGCGTCAGAAATTTCTTCTTTGGTTTCCTGTACGGCTTCCTGTTCTTTAGGGCTCACACTTTTTCCACTGCGAATGGTATTGAGTGAATTGTCATATATATTCTGTGGTTTGTTCACCTCATTCATCCGCACTTTTACTTTGGTAATTAAATTCTCTACTTGCTGATCGTACCCTTTCGGGTTCCTTAGTGTTTCGAGTATTTTTAGTGCTTCCTGGTAATTTCCCATCTGATAGTATACTTCAGATGTACCGATCAGAAGTTCCTTTCGGCCTGTTCCTGATAATTGCATCGATAATCCTTGCTGGTAATATTGAAGAGCCGCTTCATAATTCTTCAGCTCAAGACTTGTGTTACCCAGGCCCTTGATAGTTTTTATATACTCAGGAGTAAAGCTATAGGCTGATAATTTTTCCTGTGCACGCAGGTAGTTTTCAAAGGCAAGCTTCCATACGAAAATACCTTCGTTGATCTCGGCCAGTAGTATATAGGATCGGCCTTCCGTGAACTCGTCATGCTGCGCGATACTCATTGCCAGTGCTTCCTGCACTTTGTCAAGTGCTTCATCCGGATTGCTATACTTCAACTCTTCGGCTTCCTGCAGCATTAGCTCTGCTTCTGTTCGATTCGATCGCTTCTTGAGACTTTTATAGGATTCTGCTTTTTTCTGGGCAAAGCAATTCATACCCATCAACAGAAAGGTAGTAATGATAGAGTATAAGAGAAGTTTCCGGCTCATCTGTGGCTTAACATCGGAAAGTTAATATTATAATTTTTATCTGTTTTTAACCAGCGCATCGGGTTTGGCCGGTTCACTCAGTCATTCGCGGCTTTCGCTAAGCCAGCATTCTCCTTTACGGAGTTCAGGTGCCATCTCAACTTTTTTCACGTAAAATTTACTGAAACAAACACTGAATATTATGAAGCCGCTAATCTACTTCAGCATCTTACCGAAAGCATTTGTGTTCTCGGTTGTCGTGTTCCTGATGGCATTTAGGTCAGAGTCTGATAAAAATGAACAGGAACCAGCCAAACCTCAAACGATCATGCTCGCGCTGCTGCTCGACACCAGTAACAGTATGGATGGTCTTATCGATCAGGCTAAATCACAACTATGGAAGATCGTAAATGAACTGGCTGCAGCAAAATGTAGTGATGGAACACAGCCCAATATAAAGATTGCGCTATATGAATATGGTAACGATGGCTTGCCTGAATCCGAAGGGTATATCCGACAGGTAAGCCCGCTATCAGACGATCTTGATGTGATCTCTGAAAAGCTATTTTCACTTCGTACCAATGGCGGCAATGAGTTTTGTGGACACGTTATAAAAACTTCGTTAACACAATTGGCCTGGTCTGCCTCTGATGCCGATCTGAAAATGATTTTCATTGCGGGTAATGAACCCTTCACACAAGGATCCGTATCCTACCAGCTAGCATGTTCTCAGGCTAAAGAAAAAGGTGTTGTGGTAAATACTATTTTCTGTGGAGATTTTAATGAAGGTATACTGACAAACTGGAAGAGTGGTGCAGATTTAACGGGTGGTACATTTATGAGTATCCAGCAGAACAGTAAGACGGTATATGTACCTACACCTTATGATGATAAGATTGCTACCTTGAATGATCAACTGAATACAACTTATATATACTATGGAAAAACAGGCTCATACAAAAAGTCTCAGCAGGTGCTGCAAGATAATAATGCAGAAAGCTATGGTATGTCTAATAAAGCTGAACGTGCTGTCTCCAAGAGTTCACATGCCTATAAAAATTCAAGCTGGGATTTAGTGGATGCTGCCAAAGACAACGAGAAGGTAATCACCGAAGTCAAAACGGAAGACCTGCCCGCTGAAATGAAAAGCATGACTATTGAACAACGTAAAGTATATGTGCAGCAGAAGTCGGTGGAACGTAAAAAGATTCAGACTGAAATATTGTCATTGAATAAACAGCGCCAGGAGTATATATCAAAAAATGCATCTCAACAAAGTAAAGATGCCATGCTGGATGCATCGATGATGAAAGCAATCAAGCAGAAAGGCAATGCAAAGAAACTGAAATGGGAATAGTTGGTTGATGCTTTTTTGCCGGCAACGTATTTGAATGCAAATGCGTTGCTTTTTTTGTTTCTCTTTAGATAGATAGGATTTTTCTGTACGTGGCATTATGAAGAATATACTGATAGTAACATTTTTATTAATTCAATTCGATGTGCTCGCTCAAACGGATGACAATAGGGTGTATATGCAGACTTCAAAAAAGGTAAATCGTTACTATGTGGATTTGGGTGAAATGGACGCGCAGGTTTTTGAGATGGAAACATTTTTACATGGGCCGCAGATGGGATATGCCATAAAAGATATTGATACTCTTGTACGACAATCCGATGGTTTATATGTCGGTGAAAAGACAAAAATTATCAGGAAGAAAAATAAATTATTCCTGATTCGGGAGTCAAATAAAAAGAAGGAAATGTCTTTAGTAAATGTAGCGGATCGTGCTGCCGCGAATACCCAATTAAACAATTCTTATTACCTGGATCGATATTTAACAATGAGTAAAGAGGTAAATTATACCTATCCCTTATGGAATGCATCTTGGAGTAGATTTGATACATGGCAACGGCTCAGTAATAAAGAGATTGATCATAAAGCATTCAGGGTATTTGCTGACGAGCGGATAAAGTTTATAAAGGATAGTGTTGCGGACACACAGAATAGATATACGGTATTGATGAATTACTTGATTCAAAATGCAGCAATCATAAGCTATATATCATTAAAGGACAGTTTAGAGAAGTTACCAATGGACTATTTAAGTTCTTACAGTCAGAAAGTGGTATACACGGTGGCAAAGGAGAAGCCTGAATTTTTCTTCCAGCTTGCAGAGGATTCTACTCCCGACAGGCGTGACTATATCTTTAATTCAATCGGCATTCGAGACAAAGAGGTATTGGCAAAACTTAGATCAGTTGAGGGGCACTCTGATATGAAAAAGGCTTTTTTAAAAGATATTAAATTTCGAAGGCGAATGCCTTTTATAGCCGCGGGGCTGGTGCTCGTAGAGTGCGCAGCGATTGTATTTCTTGTGGTGGTTATATTTTAAAGGAAAAAAATTTTAACATCTTTTCAAGATGCCTCTGAATGATCTTATTATTCATTCAATAGATCCAGATCAAAGAAAATACTCAGGTATAAATTGGTTTTTCGGTATCGTATCTCATTTGGTCCTGCGTTGACAGGAAAACTTAAAGTAGCATTGCCTTTTATGTGTTTACCTCCGGCACGAATGCAAAGACCTGGTTCAATAAAATAGAACTGGCGGGATCGGGTGTTTATAAAGTACAGATCTTCCTCGTCTACTTTTGTGTTAAATGAAGATTTGTTATTGATGTCATAATAGCGTACCGCTGAGACTTTCGTGAATGCGCCAAGCTGAAAGTGATCTCCAAATACATTTGGAAATTTGTACGCTACGGACGGTTGAATAAATATATTGGATTTCCGGGCATCGAATTCAGCCGAATATATATTGTTTAAGTCTTTTGTATGATAGTAATATACTTTACCGAAGCCACCTCCTGTATGTACCTCGTATGTAAAATGCATCGTATTGGTGAAATAGCTTGCGCCAGCGTTTACTTCGCGAAATTTATCGTCATAGTTGTCAGCACCACTTCCTTCTTTACCCAGCTTTTCAAGATTAAAACCCGTTCCTCCGTTTCGATAGTAACCGGTGGCAAATATGGATACGTGATTGCTTACAGTATACCCTGCTTGTAAATGATTATGAAAGACGCTGGCTTTCAGGTTGTCTTTTTTGGTGTTAAGTGGAACGTAGGCAGGAGAAGCAATGTACTGATATCCGGAACAACTGCCCATACATACAATGAGCCACAGGTAGAGGAAACGCATTAGGTTAGGAATAAATTTTATTTAAAAATAAGATTAAAAAGTGAAGGAACAAATACCAACCTTGCTGCCCCATCGCTGGTCAGCGCTTAATAAATATAGGGTAAGATGAAAATATTTCTTTCAACGATATTGCTTTTCGTATTCACACACGCATTATTTGGACAAGATGGCTCCGATATAATGTATTGGAAGGCAAATGCAGTAAATAATACACTCATTGGACGATATGTTCATTTTGATTTTTACAGACGTTCTTTTAGAGGAAGAGAAGTTGATACCGTGGTAATTTATGTTGACAAAAGACCTATTCAATTTGTCGAGGTACGGAAAGATACTGGCTATAATAATTGGTTTAATGAGCAATGTCTCGTGTCAGTTGATAAGCAGTCGATTAGAATGTCAAGGTGTAAATTGGCGAACGTCACAAAAGATTCTATTGAAAGTATACTATACTTAGATTATTACGATCTGTCGACTAAGAAGCTCGTAACATCCCAACAGCTTCAATATTCATTCGATAGGAAGATTATCAACGAAGTTCTTGTTGAGTCTAGGTAACGGTAGGTAAGCTGGTAGCTTTTATTACCCTATCAGAGTCACTGGCCTCTGCGGAGGCAGGTGACTCTCATTGGGTGTCTCGTTAACTGATTTTTTCCTGTTATTCTTTGCCTCCCCATCAGAGTCACCGGTCTCCGGGACTCTGATGTGTACGAGCCGTACACGTATCTATAATTAAATTTGTGTTAGTAGTTTAAGACATTTTATTTTGCGCTTTTAATACCGTTATCAAAATGTTACGTACTCTACAATCAGAATCTCACGAAGTATATTTCTGTACCGTTACATGTTATAATTGGTTGCCACTGTTTGAAGAGGCAAATGCATACAGTAGTGTTTACCGATGGTTTGATCATTTGAAGCATGATGGCTGCCTGCTCTTAGGTTATGTAATTATGCCTAATCACTTTCATGTTCTGCTTTTTCCTACACACAGCGGTACATCGCTTAGTAAAATTATAGGAGATGGTAAACGATTTATGGCATACTCTATCGTTACTGGTTTGAGAAGGCAGGGCAAGTCTGCCCTATTGGAAATACTATCGAAAGGTGTTGAACGAGCAGAGAGGTTGAAAGGCAAGAATCATCAGGTATTCAAATTATCATTTGATGCTCGTAGGTGCTACGATGAAAAGATGATTGAGCAAAAGCTGGACTATATACATCATAATCCTGTTCGCGGTAAATGGAATTTAGTGAACGGCTTTGTTGACTATAAATATTCCAGCGCGCGGTATTATGAGTTCGGTGAGGTTGAAGATATAGCGATTAGTCATTATAAATCCGTTAACAGTTAGGTGCTGTATTCGTTGATTGTACCTCGAAGCATCAGAGTCCCGGAGGCCGGTGACTCTGATGGGGTTTAGAATTCCTTAATGAACCAATAAGTAATCCATCCTTTTTGCCCTTCTTGAGTTTCAATGTAAACGCCATCACCTTCTCGATTAAGAAAGTATACTTTTTCTCCATGTCTTACCTTACCAACCCATTTTCGGTCTTGATAATCACTCCAAAGATTTAAAGGATCTATAGTTGTATTCGTAGCGGCATCATATCCATTTATAGTGACTATTCTATATTCGGAATCTTGTTTTTTTCGTAGAGTATACTCTGGACTTGCAGTGCGGTTGTATTTTCTTCGCTTACGGCTTTCCATTAGTGCTTTTTGAACAGAAGAATCTTGAAAGAGATTATCTGTGGAAGATTGATTCGTATTAGTACTATGATTTGTTAATAAGAAACTGATCACAATTGTTAGAGCCAAAGAAATAACTGATATTATTTTAAGTCTCCTCATATTTTAATATTGATTACTTATATCCTAACGTGATTATGCAGAGTGTGGCGATGTCAGCAACTTTTTCATTGTTCGCGGATTCAATTCCTTTGGTTGCTTCGTTAATACATGCTCTTAATTCTACCGACCTTTCCAGGAGAATGTCCATCGAGACTGTTTTGTCAATATAAGCAATGAAGTCTGAGCACGTGGCAAGCTTATTCTCCTCGGTTGAATTTTTCCATTCGTAAATGAGCGAATTATGAAGATTGCCTCCTTCGTACCATTTTTTCAATGGAGTTGATTTTGTGGTGT
Organism: Flammeovirgaceae bacterium UBA5867; assembly: GCA_002432545.1. Taxonomy (GTDB): domain Bacteria; phylum Bacteroidota; class Bacteroidia; order Cytophagales; family Cyclobacteriaceae; genus Ohtaekwangia. The sequence continues at coordinate 25,777 of DJFR01000023.1, forward strand.
TGCGATTGTCTCCGCAGCTTGTAATCAAGCTGATTATGCTAATTATAAATATCCTTCGCATAAAATGGAATGTCAAAATTGATATTGAAAGTATTCGCTGTGAATGGAAATTGGTAGTTTTCTTTCCGAATACAAGCATATTCCTTCCGAAGGAAGCTTTATTCTTTCCCAACCTTGAGAGAAAGATAGGATGTCAACTTTCTATATGACACCATTCTCAAAACGACCCGATACCTTTGTATCGTAATTTAAAATATATGCAACCAGAACAACTAATCATCTCTTTAATCAAAGATGATCTCATTAATAGTAAACTTGTTAACGGTCTTAATCAACTCGGACTTTCTGCCGGTGATTATCATTTAAATCTAAGTGGAACGATATTCTCGTTAATGGGGATAGTTGGTGCTGCTAATAATGATAAGTTACTGGATTATTATATAAATCTAACTTCGGCATCGCAGCACATTGATCTTTCAAATATAGCTGAGCGCGGTGCTGCATTAGAAAATTTAGCGTATAGTATCTATAGGGAGTTGTGCGAGTGGAAGGTATAAATATCTGCTATATAGGGGCTCTCTCGATGATTGTACCTCGAGACATCAGAGTCCCGGTGGCCGGTGACTCTGATGGGGCGGAGTATCGATAGCGAAGTCTGATAAATATATATTTGCGCTAAGTACACAAAAGACGCACAAAAACTAACAAACGAAAAGCTAGCAGCCAGCAACTTGAAGTCAGTAACCCGCTAGCGGCTCGCAGCTCAGAACTCAAAGCTATTTCCTCTTCAGTAGTGCCATATAAAATCCATCAAACCCATCGCTTGGCCATACGTGTTGGTCTTCGAGGAGTTCGTAGCCCGATGGGTTGTTGTCGAGGAACTTCTTTACCTGTTGTTGGTTTTCAGATGGAAGTATACTGCACGTAGAATATACTATTAGTCCACCGGGTTTTACCATCTGGCAATAATCTTGCAGTATATGTTGTTGTAATTCTTTTACGTTGGTGATGAACTCTTCGGAGAGTTTCCATTTGGCGTCCGGGTTACGTTTTAGTACACCTAAGCCTGAGCAGGGTACATCGAGTAATAAACGGTCGGCTGAATTTTCAAGGCGCTTGATTACTTTGGATGAATCGATCACACGTGTTTCGAGATTTGTAACGCCACCCCTGCGCGCACGCTTCTGTAGCTCATCGAGCTTCCACTTTTCAGTGTCCATGCCAATGATGCGCCCTTTATTTTTCATAAGAGCTGCTATATGTAGAGTCTTGCCACCAGCACCGGCACACGCATCGATAACGCGTTGGCCGGGTTCTATATTCAGGAACGGAGCGATGAGTTGTGATGCGGCATCCTGCACTTCAAACAACCCGCCTTTGAATGACGGAGCAACAAATACATTTTGGCGTTCCTTCAAAAGCAATGCATCCGGGAAACCTTCAATAGTATAGGTCTGTACGTTTTCTTCAAGAAGTCGTTCGCGCAGATCTTTCCTGGTTGTCTTTAATGTATTTACCCGCAGCACAACTTGTGCTTCTTCATTCAGAGAGCTGAGCTCTTTGTCCCAAAGTTTACCTATTTCTTTTTCACCAAGTTCGTCCAGCCAGTCGGGTATAGATTCGCGCACCTTACGCGATTTGTCTGCATTTCGCTTGCGCTTGGCAATTTCGTTGGGATTAACACCTTTAAATTCTTCCCACGCAGGCAACGGTATATCCTGTAATACAAGAATAGCGCCTAACATTCTCCAGTAATCATGTTCGCCAGCCTGCGATATTTCGCGCAGCAATCTATACCAGCGCACAATGTCGTATGTTGTTTCAGCAATAAACCGTCTGTCGCGGGCTCCCCACTTGGAATTTTGCTTCAATACTTTTTCAATTACTTTATCGGCATAGCGTTGCTCCCCAAAAATCTGGTCGAGTGCCTGTACTACTGCGTTGGTTGTGTTGTTGTATAGCTTCATCTTTAAATTAGCTGCGAGCTTTGAGCTGTTAGCTTCGAGTTGTGTGGGAGAGAGTGTTAGTTTTGGCTGCAAAGGTGCGAAAAAATGTGCAAAAATTTAGAAGGCTGCTGGCTTCTGGCCACTGGCTACAGGATGGGCTGTGTCGATCCCAAAGAAAACCTCGAGTTTATAAAGTAAACATAAAGTAACAGCTAATGTCTAGCGGCTGGTAGCTAGTAACTAGAAGCCGTTTTTTGTCATGTATATAAACAACCCGATGGCTACGGGGTATATCAGGAAATATAGGGGTGTAGGAGGGATAATGCGTAGCAACATCACAAAGGGCGATAGCAACAAGAGAATTCCACTGATTATAATAATTGTTTTCCGCGAGCGCTCGATCGGCTGTCGGCCAATTTCAAACAAGTGATAAAGCAGGTAAGTAATTACTGCTACATTAAAGGCCATCAACAAGAGTCGAATCATAATCGAAGATAGCGAAATTAGCTTTTGAAAAGTGGCAGTTGGTTACAGGCTGCTAGCTGCTGGTCCTGTAGCCAGAAGCCTGAAACCAGAAGCCTTTTTGTTCTCGCAGCTCGAAACTCAAAGCTCGGAGCTAATTCACTATCTTGCTGCGTAAAGTAATTTGCATTGAACGCTACAGAGTACGCTATCATCGTTGCCGGAGGTAAAGGCACGCGCATTAAGAGTAAACTTCCCAAACAATTTCTGGAGTTGAGTGGCTTGCCTATATTGATGCATACTCTTCAGGCTTTTTATCGATATTCGTCTTTCATCAAAATTATACTTGTACTGCCACAGGATGACTTTGAAACATGGGAAGAACTTTGCAGAAAGTATAACTTCACACAGCCCGTTATACTTCAAAAGGGTGGTGACTCTCGTTTTCAGTCCGTGAAAAATGGGCTTGATAAAATTGAAGGCGATGGTCTGGTAGCTATACACGATGGTGTTCGTCCGTTGGTGAGTGAGGATATTATAGGAGCATCGTTCAGACTTGCTGCCGTGCATCAATGTGCAGTGGCTTCAGTGCGATTGAAGGATTCTATCCGCATGACGGATCAGGATACAACCAAGGCGATGGATCGTTCTAAATTCAGACTCATTCAAACACCGCAGACATTCCAGGTTGATCTGATAAAAAAAGCATACGAGGTAAAAGAAGATTCCAGTTTTACCGATGATGCCAGCGTAGCAGAATTCTCCGGTCACCGTATATCGCTCTTCGAAGGCAGCTATGAGAATATAAAAATTACCACTCCGGAAGATCTAATCGTAGCAGAAGCACTCATTAGGAAATAGCTGCGAGCTATGAGCCGCGAGTTGCTGGAAGTGTGTGTGAAGCCACCGGCTGCTGGCTGCTGGTTTCTGGTAGTTTATCCTGAGGCTATATTTTTTCAACAAGATAACGTTGTGACCGTCCAGAAGCCAGTAGCCAGAAGCCTGCAGCTTTCAATATATACTATATCTCGCCTTTCTCGGCTTTTTTCTTCAGTTTTTCGTTCGCGAAGATTGCTACCTCTACGCGCCTGTTTTGTTTGCGGCCGGCTTCGGTACCATTATCTGCAACAGGTTGATCGGGTCCATAACCTACCGTTGTAATGCGTGTGCCGGTAACACCCAATGTTTTTATGTAGGTTGATACTGCTGCAGCACGCTTGTCGGATAGCGTCATGTTATAGTCGTACTTACCGGTGGAGTCGGTGTGACCTTCTATCAGAATGTTGGTATCGTTATACTTGTTGAGTACACGTGCCAGATCCTGCAGGTTGGTTTTGGATGTTGCTGTTACCTCCGATGAGTTCGTAGCAAATTGTATCCCCTGGTGAAAAGTAATTTTTATCCCTTCGCCTACACGCTCTACTTCAGCACCTTCCAGGTCTTTCTTTAGTTCGGCAGCCTGCTTATCCATATACCGGCCTATCAGGTATCCGGCTGTTCCACCAATGGCAGCCCCCGCTATAGCACCAACAGCAGTGTTACCGGCAGCTTTACCGATAAGTGCACCGGCCGCGGCACCACCCGCGGTACCAATGATAGCGCCTTTGGTGGCCTTATTCATGTTCTTGCAGGAACTGAACAGAATACAAATTGTAAGCAGAAAGCTTAACAGATGCTTACCCTTTAAAACATTTACCATACGTCTTAGATTGTTAGAATAGAGTTATTGTTAAAAAAATAATTTTTGGTTTTCGTATTTATAGATGTATAGAAAGGGTTCTGAATTTTTGAGAGCGAAAGAAAGGCAGAATTGAAGATTAGTGGATAAATGATTCGCTTGACGACCTGAATCGGCAGAAATAAATACACCTATACCGATAAACGATCGCGCATTTTCTTTCACTAAAACGCAAGAAGCCGACTTTGAAGGTCGGCTTCAGGCAAGATACGTGATAATGTAAAATGTCTTCGTTGTGTCAGTACTCGTCTTCGTTGAAGAAAAAGTCTTCTTTGGTTGGGTAGTCTGGCCAGATTTCTTCTATACTTTCGTACGGTTGTCCATCGTCTTCCAGTTCCTGGAGGTTCTCCACTACTTCCAGGGGAGCACCTGAACGGATAGAATAATCGATCAACTCATCTTTAGTTGCCGGCCAGGGAGCATCCTCTAAGTAAGAGGCAAGTTCAAGAGTCCAATACATAAGTTTACGTCCTCCTTTTAATTTTTCGCAAAAATAAAATTAATTAGGGCATAGTCAATAGCTAGTACTCGATAGTCTAAAAAACCGAAAAGTAACCCCATGCCGAACGCACTCATGGCCTCGCCACTATGCACTATGGACTAAAAAAGCCATATTTGCGGCCATAAACTCAACGGCTAATTTTCTGAAATATTGAATGAAGAAGCTCTTCATGTCGTAATTTTTCAGAGACCCAACCATTTTCACCAATACATTACTCATGGCTGACGAAAAAATTATTTTCTCAATGGCGGGCGTAAATAAGATTTACCCGCCCAACAAACAGGTTCTTAAAAATATTTACCTCTCCTTTTTCTATGGAGCCAAGATTGGCGTGCTCGGTCTTAACGGCTCGGGTAAGTCATCGTTGTTACGCATTATTGCCGGTATAGATAAGGAGTTTCAGGGAGAAGTTGTGTCTGATCTCAGTTTTTCGGTTGGTTTGCTTGAACAGGAGCCGCAGCTCGACAAATCGAAAACGGTAAAAGAAGTGGTGGAAGAAGGTGCACATGAAATAGTTGCCCTGCTAAAAGAGTTTGAAGCCATCAATGAAAAATTTGCTGATCCGGCCGTTATGGAAGATCCGGATGCTATGGATAAGTTAATCACCAAGCAAGGCGAGATCCAGGAAAAACTGGATGCCGTTAATGCATGGGAGCTTGATAGTAAACTCGAGCGTGCTATGGATGCGCTGCGTTGTCCTCCGCCAGATGCTAAAATTGAACATCTCTCTGGTGGTGAAAAAAGACGCGTGGCACTTTGCCGTTTGCTGTTGAAAGAACCGGATGTATTGTTGCTCGATGAACCTACCAACCACCTGGATGCCGAGTCGGTATACTGGCTTGAACAACACTTGAAGCAATATAAAGGAACGGTAATCGCGGTAACGCACGACCGTTACTTCCTTGATAATGTAGCAGGATGGATTCTTGAACTCGACCGTGGTGAAGGTATACCTTGGAAAGGAAATTACTCTTCATGGCTCGATCAGAAACAAAAACGTCTGGCGCAGGAAGAGAAATCTGAATCCAAGAGACAAAAAGCATTGGAGCGTGAATTGGAATGGGTGCGCATGAATCCGAAAGGAAGACAAGCGAAAGGTAAAGCTCGTTTGAGTGCGTACGAGAAACTGTTGAGTCAGGAGTCGAAAGAGCGCGAAGAAAAACTCGAACTCTTTATACCACCCGGGCCACGTCTTGGTAATAAAGTTATTGAAGCAACTGGTGTAGCGAAGGGCTATGGTGATAAGTTGCTATATGAGAACCTTACCTTTGCACTTCCTCCTGCAGGTATAGTGGGTATAATCGGACCAAACGGTGCCGGTAAAACAACGTTGTTCAAACTGATCATTGGTAAAGAGAAACCGGATGCTGGTAATTTTGAAGTAGGCGAAACTGTAAAGATCGCTTACGTTGATCAGGAACACGATGATCTGAATCCGGAAGATACCGTATGGCAAGCTATTACCGGAGGTAATGAGTTGATAGAGTTAGGTGGTAAAACGCAGAACTCGCGTGCCTATGTTGGTAAGTTTAACTTTAACGGAACGGATCAGCAGAAAAAAGTTAAAGAACTTTCCGGTGGTATGCGTAACCGCGTGCACCTCGCTATAGCATTGAAGCAGGGCGGTAACTTGTTGCTGCTCGATGAACCTACCAACGATTTGGATGTAAACACACTGCGTGCGCTTGAAGAGGCTCTCGATAACTTTGCAGGTTGTGCGGTAATTATATCTCACGACCGCTGGTTCCTCGATCGTGTATGTACACATATACTTGCCTTCGAAGGCGATTCACAGGTGTTCTGGTTTGAAGGAAGCTTCAGCGAATACGAAGAGAATAAACGTAAGCGCTTAGGCGATGATCAGCCACATCGCATCAAGTATAAAAAACTGGTGAAATAAAAGAATATATATAGTCTCCGGCTGATGAAAATAAATCACTCATCAGCCGGTAATTTTTTATAGCTATGCGAACCATCTATACCATTATCCTGCTGGTATTATCCAACACCTTTATGACACTGGCCTGGTATGGCCACCTCAAGTTCAAGGATATGAAGTGGAGTCAGAATTTACCGTTGATCGGTATAATTCTGATCAGCTGGGGAATAGCGTTGTTTGAATATATACTGCAGGTGCCTGCCAATCGCCTGGGGTATAAAGAATATGGCGGACCGTTTTCACTGGTGCAGCTCAAGGTAATTCAGGAAGTGATTACACTCGTGGTCTTTATGCTTTTCTCTTTTCTTTTCTTTAAGACTGAAACGTTTAAGCTTAATCACCTGATTGGTTTTGTATTCCTGGTGTTGGCGGTATATTTTATTTTCAAAAAGTAGATCGTGGCAAAACTGAAAAACAGAGTTGTGTGGATTACCGGGGCTTCATCGGGTATAGGCGAAGCGCTTGCGTATGAAATGGCGAAGCAAGGTGCAAGACTAATTCTGTCTGCGAGAAGAAAAGAAGAGCTTGAGCGTGTAAAAGGTAATTGTATATCTTCCGCGCAGGCAAATATACATGTGTTGCCATTCGATCTTACTAAAACAGAAACCTTGAAACTTACTACGGAAGCTGCTGTTCAGGTTTTTGGCCATATTGATATACTTGTTAATAACGGAGGCATCAGTCAGCGGAGTTTTGCGAAAGATACTTTGCTTGATGTTGACAAAAGAATTATGGATGTAAACTACTTTGGTGCCGTAGCGCTTACTAAAAATATACTTCCGCATTTTTTGAAACGCAAGAGCGGGCATCTGGTAACAGTATCAAGCGTGACTGGTATTTTTGGTACACCCTATCGGTCAGGTTATGCGGCATCAAAACATGCGCTTCATGGTTTCTTTGATTCGCTGCGAGCCGAACTCTGGAAGGATGTGAAAGATGCCATTACCGTGACGATGATCTGTCCCGGATTTATTCATACACCTATTACACTATCAGCCGTTACTGGAGACGGAAGTCCGTTAGGTAAAATGGACGATGCGCAATACAAAGGCAAACCTGCCGATTGGTGTGCACGAAAAATTATACGCGCCATCGAAAAGAAAAATAACGAAGTATATATAGGCGGAATTGAAACGCTGGGAGTTCGCTTTAAGCGGTTGTTCCCGAATTGGTTTGCACGGTATATCCGGAGTGCGAAGGTTCGGTGAAAGAAGACCGGAAGTCGGAAAGTCCGAAAGACGGGAAGACCGGAAGTCCGTAAGACCGAAAGACAGAGTGATTGGGAAGTGGATCGTGTGACTAGATTTCTTTATAATGTTGATATACTTGTGGGATAACCGCTGAAAAACTTTTTCCGGCTTTCGGACTTTTCTATCTTCCGGACTTTCGGACTATTCCCATGCCTCGCTTTCTATTTTTATGCTATCACGGCAAAGGACATTTCAACCCGTGCTTTCATTTGGCGCGCACGTTGCAGCAGTCACATGAAGTACTTTTTGCAGGGGTGCAGTTTTTTTATAAGTATATAACGTCACAAGGCTTTTCGTATTACCCGTTAAAGTCTGTTCCATTCGGACTGGGCCTGGAAGCCTGGATGTGCGAGCAACAGAAACGCACGCCTATATATATAAATGCCCTGAAAGATCGTTGGCGCGATGAACTATATATAAAGCGCGAACAGGAATTAACAAAACTCCTCGATACATTTGAACCGGATGTAATTCTACTCGATACACACCAGACTACAGATTTTATTGTACTATATCCTATACTGAAGGCGCGAAAGATTCGGTTGGTGTTGGTTCATGCCATGCTTACTTCGGTGTTAACAGATAATTTCCCACCTGTCAATAGTTTGGTATTCCCAGGTGATCATGCGGGAATAGCACGAGAGATAAAACTACTGAAACGAAAGAAACGAAAGCGACTCTGGCAACAAAGACTTCGTTTTCTGGGAATGGATGATAGTGCCATTATCCAGCGAAGACTGC
>DJFR01000023.1:34363-34860 GCA_002432545.1 Flammeovirgaceae bacterium UBA5867
TATGTAGGCTTTCAGATTGATTACGAACGAAGCGAAGCCGGCAATAATGAATATTCCGTTGCAAGAACGAATATATTGCAAAAGAAAGCTGCTGGTAAGAAAGTTATATACTGTGCATTTGGTACAGTGCCAATTGAGGATGCTCAAACGTTTCTGGCATTCATAAACAAATTGATAGCAGCGCTGAGTGATCTCGATGTAGTACTATTGCTGGCAACAAGCCTTGATGTAGGTGACTTGCGTGATGTGCACGATGATGTATATATACTGAACTATGTTCCACAACTGGATGTGCTGCGGTATACTGATGCGTTTATAACGCACGGTGGATTGAATTCAATTAAGGAAGCCATTGATCAGGCTGTGCCGATGCTGGTATATCCGGGTGAATCGGTGATGGATCCCCCGGGAAATTCAACACGCGTGGTATATCATCAGCTTGGTTTGCGAGGTGATATGAGAACTGATACCGTTGATGATATTCGTAATAAAATAAG
>DJFR01000023.1:34914-43255 GCA_002432545.1 Flammeovirgaceae bacterium UBA5867
TTTATATCTGTTCCCTCATTGTTGTGGCATCCTGTACTATAAAACCTCCTGTTGAATCGAAAGGAACGGTGGTAGCGGATACAGTCAAATCAAAAAAATATACCGAACAATATCGGCCAGCCTTCCACTTCTCACCCGATCACAACTGGATGAACGATCCGAATGGATTGTTATATATGGATGGTGAATATCATTTATTCTATCAATATAATCCCTACGGCAATAAATGGGGACACATGAGCTGGGGACACGCGGTGAGCAATGATCTGCTTCACTGGGAACATTTGCCTGTTGCTATACATGAATATACCGATGCATCCTCTGGCGATAGCACAATGATCTTTTCAGGGAGTGCTGTAGCCGATGTAAATAATACAAGCGGATTTTTTACGAAGCCCGGAGGAGGGATTGTAGCGATATATACTTCGCATGTGCATCGCAATAATCAACAGATTACGCAGCATCAAAGTATTGCATATAGTGCAGATCGTGGCAGAACGTTTATTCGTCACGAGGGTAATCCCGTACTTGATAAGAAGCTGAAAGATTTTCGGGATCCGAAAGTTTTCTGGTATGCACCCGAAAAGAAATGGGTAATGACCGTTGTTATACCCGATCAATTCAAAGCGCAGTTTTACGAGTCTGAAAATCTCAAAGATTGGAAATTGTTGAGCGAGTTCGGTCCGTTGGGTGATACTGCTAAAATATGGGAGTGCCCTGACCTGATAGAAGTGCCGTTGCTCGGAAATCCTTCCAAAAAGAAATGGGTGTTGCTGATATCTAATTCACATCCGCAAGGACCGACTTATGTAGGTATGCAATATTTCGTTGGTAATTTTGATGGTAGAAAATTTACTCCCGAGTACCCGAAGCAATACCCGCTATACCTGGAGTATGGCAAAGATTTCTATGCAGCCGTTACGTTTAATAATGCGCCAGGCAGCGATGGCCGTACAATCTTACTGGGCTGGGCCAACAACTGGGCATATGCACAAGATATACCTACCGACCCGTGGCGAAGTGCTATGACCTTACCACGTGAACTATATTTGAAAAATACTCCGTATGGCTATCGTATCGTTCAGAAACCGGTAAAGGAATTTGCTGCCATTCGTGACGATAGCGTGAAATATACTCCGCCCGGGAAAGTATTTCCTGGCAAAAGCTTCGAAGTAAATTATACCTATACGGCAGGTACTGCTACCAAGTTTGGATTTAAAATTGTAACCGGTGAAAATGAAGAAACGATTATTGGCTATGACAAAAGTTTGCAGGAAGTATATGTAGATCGCACCCGGTCGGGCAACGTGTCATTTCATGCTAATTTCCCGAGTGTAGATCGCGCCCCTGTTAAATTGCAGAATGGCAAATTAAAGTTGCAGGTATTTGTAGATAACTCCATCGTTGAAGTATTTATCAACGATGGAGAACAAGTTATTACGGATCAGGTCTTCCCTACATCATCTGAATATAGCCTGCAGCAATTCGCAGAAGGCGGAACTGCCGAAGCTGATATGCGTGTTTGGAAGATCAAATCGGTGTGGCTGGAGTGATTGCTATTTTAGTACGATCTTTCACGCTTTTACCGGCTCACGTATACCAACCCATGTAAAACGTTTGGTAACATATTCAGGATTGGTGAATGATGCATTGCCTGCAGGATTACCTCCGGTTACATGGAAATCAGAGAATGCGGCATGTTGATTCATATATATACCACCGATAAGGTTAAAGGATACCGGTGTAGCTGCCAGCGACATTTCATCTGCAATCTTCTCTTTTACTTTTTCATCGGTTGTATATGCTCCGCAGGATATAGCGCCATAGTTCAATGCCATCTCTTGTGCCAACGCTATACTTTGATCGGTATCTTTCGTTTTAATAAGTAAAGCAATCGGTCCGAACAGTTCTTTGCTGAATATATCTTTCTTCGAAGCATCTACCTCGATAAGTACAGGCGTAGCTACGCGCGCGTTTTTAAACATGGGGTTTTCAAACGTCCGCGATTTCAGCCAGACTTTACCGGGAAGTTTTTCTGCATCGGTAACGCGCTCACATGTTTTCTTGTTTTGTACAGCGCCTAATACAAACGGACCGGCCTTCGGATTGTCCGCGATAGCATTTAGCTGGTCTGCAAGTTTCTGCGCAAACTCATCAAACGATACTATACCAGTTGATGTCTTGATACCTCCTTTCTGTATGTAAAAATTCTGCGGAGCAGTACACATTTGTCCGCTATATAAAGCGACAGAGAAGGCGAGGTTTGCGGCAACTTTATCAGCATCTTCTACCGAATCAAGTATCACGGAGTTAACACCAGTCTTCTCTGTAAAAACAATTTTGCCGGGTAATGTTTCCAGGTAACTTCCGAATGTTGAGTTACCGGTAAAATCAATCAGCTTTACTTCCGGATGTTCTGCCAGTTCTTTGGTAATGGTTTTANNACTTTTTGTATTTCAGCAACTACAATAGCAATTGGTAAAATGGCTCCGGGGTGCGGCTTTACAATCACTGCGTTACCCGTAATAAGACTTCCATATATACCGGTAACGGAATTCCACGTGGGGAATGTTGAACACCCTATAACAACCGATATACCTTTGGGTACTGCACGCCACTCTTTGTTTAACTGTATATTGAATTTACCCATGGGCTTGTCCCAAACCGTTTTGGATGGGAAGCGCTGTAACTCTTCATAGCCAGCTGCTATAGCTTCGAGCGCACGATCGGCAGCATGCGGACCAGACGCCTGAAAGGCCATCATATATCCTTGCCCGGTAGTATGCATGGTTGCATACGCTATTTCGAAGAACCGTTTTTTTACGCGCTCCAATGATTCGGTTAATATACCGGCACGATCATCTACAGAAACTTTTCTCCATACATGAAATGCTTTCTTCGCAGTATCAACCAACGTCTGCACGCTATAGGCGGGATACTGGATCTTCAATGTTTCCTGCAGGTATGGCGATTCTTCTTCTCCAATCCATGCTTCGGCTGCTGGTTGTTTTAGCTCTTCGAACTTTTTTCCGAGAGCAGCCTTGAATTTGGCTTGCGCATCGGCATCGGCTGTTTCACCATATATAGCAGGAGCGGGATGTTCAGGATAATATGCAAAAAAAGTTCTGTCGTGTAGTGCTTTTACGGCATTGCTTATCGTTGCCTTATGTTTTTCAAAGAGGGTCATATATCTGGTTGTTTAGTAGTTTATTTATTGCTTGCTGCCAAAAACTCTTTTTAATAATTCGGTTGTGCGCGCCACGGGATCTTCACGTATCTTCTTCTCTTCATCGGCTATCAATAAAAATAATCCGTCCATTGCTTTTGTCGTTGCATAGTCATTCAGGTCAGGATTAACTTTTTCAACAAACGGAATGCGGTTATACTGTGTTACCAGGTCGCTATAGTATTTGGTTGCATTAACTTTACTCAGCGAACTCGCAATAACCGGCTGGAATTTTTCGCGCAGCTGTGCAGATGTAGTGCGCTTCAGATATTCCGTTGCTGCATTATCGGTGCCGCGCAAAATGCTCCATGCATCCTGAATCGTCATTTGCCGGATGGCATTAACAAATATAGGCTTGGCTTCTTTGGCAGCATCTTCTGCGCCCCGATTCAAGGTAAGTATAAATTTATCTACTTCACTTCCCAAACCAATTTGTCGCAATTTATCTTCCACTTTTTTTACGTCCGGAGGAAATGGAATTTTGATCTTCGGATTTTTGAAGTAGCCATCCAGTTGCGAAGCCATGTCTGATCCGTTGGATATACCTTTTACCAGTGCCTCCTTCAAACCTTCGCCTACTTCGGCAGTTGTTAATGGTTTTTCTGTGTTAAGTGCTTTGTTCACTTCGCTCATGGTCTGGTTAAGCTGAGCGGTCGTACAGGCGCTAAATACCAGCGCTGTCAGAATTGCAAATGTCGATCGTTTCATAAACTATTTAATTCGCATGAAAGGTAAATAAAAGTCACTTCTGTTATGAACGTCTGGCAGTTTCAGGATGCGTTTTGACGGAAGGGATTTAGATTCGCTTGTAAACGATCTGCTGTTATCTCCTGAATATTTTTACAACCCGAAAGCGCCATCGTTAATTCGAAGTCGGCCATGAAATTGCGGAGAACAGTATACACGCCTTGCTCACCTGCCATGGCGAGTCCATATACATACGGCCGTCCGATGCAAACCGCTTTCGCTCCGAGTGCCAGTGCTTTGAAAACATCAGCGCCTCCACGAATGCCGCTGTCGAGCAATACCGGTATTTTATTCTGAACAACGTTGCATATTTTTGGTAATGCATCCAACGTAGCTATAGCACCATCAACCTGCCGGCCACCATGATTGGAAACAACGATGCCATCTATACCATGATCGATTGCCATGCGGGCATCGTCTGCATGAAGAATGCCTTTTAAAACGATCGGAAGTTTTGTTTGTGCCCGCAGGAATTTCAGGTCACTCCATGTAGTGCAGGGATTGGAATAGGTGGCGGTAAATTTCCGCACTGCTTTTATAGGGCGGCCAGATCGTAGTTTGCTAAAGAAATTTCCACCCGGATAGTTATTCACCATCTTTATCAACCCTGCTATACTTTTAAAAGTTACTTTTCTTTTTACGTCCGCACCTTCGTCTGATTCGTCAAGCATTTTTTGAAAGACAGGATCCGAAGTATACTGTGCAATTCCTTTGCCTTCCAGGAATGGTAAATAAGCAAGTTCAAGATCCCGCGTGCGCCAGCCCAGCAATGTAGTGTCCAATGTTACAACGATAGCTCTGCAGCCACACCGCTCGGCCCGTAGCACGAAGCTTGTTACTAGCTCGTTCGATTTGCTCCAGTATAACTGAAACCACCGCGGATTGTTTTGCATAACTGAAGCACAAGCTTCCATCGGTTTACTGGCCTGGTTGGAGAATATATAGGGTATACCCAGTTGCGCGGCAGCACGTGCTACGGCTATATCAGCATCGCGATGAGCCATTTCTAACACACCAATAGGCGAGAGTAAAAAAGGCGATGAAAGTTTTGCTCCAAATAATTCAATGGGTGTATCGCGTTCGCCAACGTTACATAGCATGCGAGGTACAATACTATAGTTTGAAAATGCAGCGCGGTTATTCCTCATGGTGTCTTCGCAACCTGCACCACCGGCTATATATGCATATGCGTTATGACTCAGGTATCGTTTGGCGGTAGCTTCGAGGTTTGCCAGGTCAATATTAACCTTGGAGAAAATGCCGGCAAAACCATGAAGGTATATTTCCTTTTGCCAGTCGGGAGCCGTGAGTTTCATGCAAGCGTGGATAAGGTGTTCTCTAAAATAACCTTTACCAGCGAATTACACTATTCATCTTTTTTGTACGTGTTCTGTGTGGCCAGTTGTACCAGGAAAAGAATTACTTTCAACAGAAAGCGATTGAAAGTTTTCTGTGAACGCAATACTTTTCCCGGCCGCAACTTGTGGCGGTTGATCTTAACCATATACCACGGTACCTCAGAAGCGATAGATCATACCCAAACCAATGGCTGCCCGGTATGGCTTAAGTGTAAACGGTTCTTGCAGCGATTCGCTCGCCCGTATAGCATGGGTAAAGCTCGGTTGTATATAAAAGTTTGTTCGTGGATTTATAGCGAGCTCCAGCCGGTATAGTACTTGATAGTTGAAGTAGTTTGATGAACGATTATCGTACGTATCGCTTTCACCCGCCTTCAGGAAACCTTTTTGATACTGTAGTCCGGCCCCGATCTTATGCATCAGCGTGTGTGTTTTTAGTTTGTAATAGAAACCTGCCGATACACCGGCATTGCGCATGGCGTATGAGAATTCTTTTTGTTTTATACCCGGTTTAATGATATAATCCTCGTCCTGGTTGCCTTCTATTTCTTCTACATTGCCAGCGCTATATTTATATGTTATAGTTTGATTTTGTTGGTAGTAGGACAACCCTGCGTATGCTTCGATTGTTTTTGTGAGCGGAATCTGGAAGCCTCCATCGATCGCTATTCCAACCCGGTTGGAAGAAAATATACCATCGGATTTCAGTTTGGTGATGTTGATCGCATCGTTCCTTACCGGAACAATTTTCTGATAAGCAAGCGATGGTGAAACCGTAAAGTAAACGGCCGGGTGAAATTTCTTCCTGCGTTTTTTCTTTTGTTCTTCTTCTTCTTTCTTCTCTGTCTCTTTATGCGTAGTGCTGTCGGCTTTCTTTATCTGCTCAATGGAATCTTTGTTTATAGTTTCTGATCGGTTATTCGTTTTTATAGTTTGATCATTTGTGTTGCTGATCGATTTGGTTTGATCAAAATTGTCTTCAGTACCAAGCTCGGGCGTAGGTAAAATTTCTGTCTCACTTGCAGATGATGCATTCATATCGGTGTTCAAAACATCTCCTTCATTTACTTTGTTTGAATGGCCAGCTTGTGAATATAGGTCATCACTGTTATTCTTTTCAAGAGAGGTTGATATAGCAGCATCTTTGCTTTTGCCGGATTGATAATTATGTGTTAATGGCCGATCCGTATTTGAAGAAGGATCTGAGCGATTGGCGCGTCTATCTGATTCCTTGATCGATTCGTCAGAGCCGTTCTCCGATTTATATTCTTTCTTTTGACTCGTATCGGTTGTTGCTTCGCTTTTGTTAATGGCTTGATCTGCGAATGTATTTTTGTCAATGCCGGCAATCTCCGTTTTTGCGGGTATACTATCCGTTGTGTTAACGGTAAATATCAATAGCAGAAGTAAAGCAATAGCAGAAGCTATATCCTGCGAAAACTCAATCCACTTGCGTGCATCATAGCGCGAAGGAGAAATGATGGCGGCAATATCATCCCAGTCATCTTCCGGTTCCTCGGTATAATTGCTTAACCGGGTCTTTATATTGTTCCAGAATTTTTTTTCAGGCAAGCTTTTCATAGCGCTTAATTCCGATACGATTTAATTTTTCCTTGAGCAAATATTTAGCATGGTGAAGCTGCGAACGCGATGTGCCTTCGGTTATTCCCAGCAATGTGGCGATCTCGGCATGGCTATAGCCTTCCACTTCAAACAGGTTAAAGATGATGCGACAACCTTCGGGCAGTTCATTGATAACAGAGATCAGGAATTCATCCGACAAGTTTCCTAATATACCTTCTGTATCAATGCCTGCTATATCATAATCTGAAGAGGTATAGAGTTGGAGACTCGTCTTCTTCGATTTATGATAATGATCGATGGCTGTATGTACCGCTATAGATTTCATCCACGACTCCAGTTTATCGGCCGTTTCAACCTGGTGTATTTTTGTAAAGATCTTGATAAATGTTTCCTGCAGCATGTCCTGCGCATCTTCGCGGTTTTTCGAGTAGCGCCTGCATAAGCCCATAAGCCGCGCCTTGAACAAATCGTACAGGATCCGTTGTGCGGAAGCATCTTTCTTTTTGCATCGTTCCAGCAAGTGTTGATATTGCATAAACAGGGGAGGTCTTCACTTTGCAGTGAAGACCAGTATTGGGTCGTTTTTTAATTTTGTTTCAGATCAGTGAATCGTTATCCCCACGCTTGCTTCCTTGCACTGTGAACCGTAGCAGACTTTATAATAAAGACTGTCCGTAATCGTTGCTGTTGTATCCGGCACGATATAGTCGATCGCATATGTTTTGTAAAGTGATGCTGTACCGTATCGAGGAGCTTTTGAAATCGAGAACGTATACTGTGCTGTGTCCAGGCAAAGTGTATCGTTGCTGAAAACCAGCAGTCGCAGCAGGTTGGTGTTTAGTGAATCACTGTTTACGGTGTAGTGATCGTTTCGCAGTTGCCAGTTGCAGGCCTGTTCTTTTTCGATATATACTACGCCAAAGCCAACCTTCGCAGTATCCGTAGGAGAGTATACTTTGTAAATGATCTTGTCTGTACCGGTAAATGAGCTGCCCGGAGTATATTGTATACGATTGCCCGACACAACGGTAGCAGTACCCGCATACGGAGGGAAGCTTGCTGACGGTTTGTATACTTCTACAATAAGGTCTGATGAATCGCATAGAACATCATTCTGCAATACGTTTATAGTTACAGGTCCGGTAACATTATAAACAGAATCGTTGCGTGGATATATACCACACGGGAGTTGCGTGGTGTCATCTTCTACAATAATAATCACACTGTCGAACTTGATAAATTCATTGCTGGCCGAATATATAGAGAACGCTATGGCATCCTGTCCTCTCTTAAAAGTATTATCCGGTGAGTATTGCAAAAAGCCACTGCTCAGTTCGGTAATGTTACCATGTCGCGGCTGTCCGGAGATATTTAGTTTTACCGTGCCGGATGTTTTTACTTTCGAGTATAGATCGATATAGGCAGA
>DJFR01000023.1:43267-46607 GCA_002432545.1 Flammeovirgaceae bacterium UBA5867
GCGATTGCCGCTATCAGAATTACCTGCAGCCAGTTTTTGATTTTAATCAGTGTCGGATTCATAGAGATGTTTGTTTATTAGGTAAGACTGGTTTCCTTTGCAGAACGTTGGAAGATAATTTGAAATTTTTTAAAGTAATCTATGAAGACTATTCTGGCAGAACTGCTGACCATCGGTGATGAGATACTATATGGACAAATTGTAGATACGAACTCGCAATGGATGAGTGTTGAACTCAGCAATGCCGGGATAAAAGTAATTCGGAAAACTACCGTGGGCGACCAGGAAGCGGAGATCCTTACTGCATTTGCAGAGGCAGAGAAGCGAGCAGACATTGTGTTGATCACAGGAGGGTTGGGGCCTACTAACGATGATCTAACGAAGCCTTGCCTGGCAAAGTATTTTAACTGCGAAGTAAAGATTCATGAAGAGGCACTCGCAGAAGTAACAGAGTTCTTTACCAGCAGAGGTCGTGAACTCACAGAGATCAATCGCCAGCAGGCTGCACTGCCGGTATGCTGCGAGAAAGTTACCAACGTACTGGGTACTGCTCCGGGCATGTGGTTTGAACGAAACGGAAAAGTATTTGTATCCATGCCTGGCGTGCCGCACGAAATGAAGCGGATGATGACCGACCTTGTTGTTCCTAAGCTGAAAAAGACTTTTCAGACACCTGCTATATATCATAAGGTAATTCGCACGGTAGGTATAGGAGAATCATTCCTGGCTGAAAAGATTGTTGAATGGGAAAATGCATTGCCGCCACACATCAAACTTGCTTACCTGCCAAGCTTAGGAGAAGTAAAACTGCGACTTACCGGTATAGGGAATACAACGGAGGAGCTGGAGAAAGAGACAGAGTTACTCACAGAAAAACTGCGCGACCGTGTAGGACAATTTATATATGGCTATGGCGAAGAGCCGCTGGAAGTTGCGATTGGTAAAAAATTGCTCGATAAGAAACTTACTATAGCAATAGCAGAAAGTTGTACAGGTGGCTACCTCTCGCACCTGGTAACCAGTGTAGCCGGAAGCTCGTCTTATTTCCTCGGAAGTATTATACCCTACGACTATGCTATAAAAATGAGACAGCTGGGAGTAAAGCCCGAAACGCTGGAACAATACGGAGCGGTGAGCGAAGAAACCATTCGTGAAATGGCGAACCTGGTTCGTGCTAAATTCAATACAGATATAGGTGTAGCAACAAGTGGTATAGCAGGTCCGGGTGGTGCAACGCCTGAGAAGCCAGTGGGTACCGTATGGATTGCATACTCAGATAAACATCAAACCGTAACACGTAAATTACAATTGTCGAAAGAACGATTATTGAATATCAAGATGGCGTCTATTGCGGTGTTGAATCTGGTGCGATTGAGTTTGCCGACAGGCTGAGATGTGTTTAAGTGTTGATGTGTTTAAGTGTTTATGTTATAGTGACGCACCGTTGTCGTTTAATTAACGGTACGTCAACCCTAGCGAACCTCAACACATCAACACCCGAATACATCAACACAAACAATGAAAGACCGTGATAAAATAGTTGTACAAAAAAGTGCGGTATACTAATGTTTGTTTTTGTTTGGCAGGTATACCTGTTTTCAAAATTCCGTTAGCCGAAAATATCTTCTTTGAACGTTTTCTTCCAAAGAGTTGCCGGAGCATGTAAAAAATCCAAAACCTGATTAACTTGCCACATCAAAACAACCGATTGAATCATGGCAGAGGTAGAACTGATCATGCCGAAAATGGGCGAAAGTATATTCGAGGCTACGATATTAACCTGGCTCAAAAAGCCTGGCGATAAAATCGAGCAGGACGAATCTGTACTCGAAGTAGCTACTGATAAAGTAGATACTGAAGTACCATCAACCTATGCAGGTATACTAAAAGAAATTCTGGCGAAGGAAGGCGATGTAGTAAAGGTGGGTGCTCCCATTGCCATTATTACATCTGATGTAGCCGAAGGTAAAACTGCTCCGGCAGCAACACCTGCTGACGGGAAGAAAGCGGCTGATCATGCTGTAAAGGAAGTAGCCGTTGCACATACCAATGGTGCTTCACATGATGCTGCTGATTTTAAATCGAGCTCACGCTTCTATTCTCCTCTTGTAAAGAATATTGCACGCGAAGAAAATATTCCGGTAGCCGAGCTTGAAACTATTTCGGGCAGCGGTTCAGAAGGTCGCGTTACGAAAAAAGATATTCTGGATTATGTGCAGTCGCGCAAGGTAGGTGCTACACCTCAACCTGTCGTGAAACATGCAGTTACTGCTACAACATCAGCACCCAAAGTGCAGGCTTCAATAAGTGCCGGTGATGAGATCATCGAGATGGATCGCATGCGCAAGATGATTGCCGAGCGCATGGTAGATTCCAAGCGTATAGCCCCGCACGTTACATCTTTTGTAGAAGCCGATGTTACCAACATTGTACAGTGGCGTAATAAAGTAAAGGGTGAATTCCAGAAGCGCGATGGTGATGTACTTACATTCACACCACTGTTCATCGAAGCAGTAGTGCTCGCTATAAAAGATTATCCGATGATCAATGTGCAGGTAGATGGCGACAGGATCATCAAGAAGAGAGATATCAATATCGGTATGGCGGTAGCATTACCTTCCGGTA
The DNA here is from genome assembly GCA_002432545.1 of Flammeovirgaceae bacterium UBA5867. Taxonomy (GTDB): domain Bacteria; phylum Bacteroidota; class Bacteroidia; order Cytophagales; family Cyclobacteriaceae; genus Ohtaekwangia. The sequence goes on from DJFR01000023.1 coordinate 45,893, forward strand.
ATCTTATTGTGCCGGTAATCAGAAATGCAGATCAGTATAATCTGGCAGGCCTTGCTAAAATTGTAAACGACCTGGCAAGACGTGCCCGCGATAACAAGTTGAAACCAGACGAACTCTCCGGAGGCACGTTCACGATTTCAAATGTTGGTTCGTTCGGCAACGTGATGGGTACTCCCATCATTATGCAACCACAGGTAGGTATCATAGCACTCGGAGCGATACAGAAAAAACCGGCCGTTATGGAGATGCCGTATGGCGATGTGATCGCGATCCGACACAAAATGTTCCTCTCGCATTCGTACGATCACCGGGTAGTTGACGGTGCTTTGGGTGGAAGTGTAGTGCGCAGAGTGGCCGATTACCTCGAGAAATTTGACATAAACAGAAGTATTTAGTACACGTGACACGTGAAATGACCCGGACGATTTCTTAAACCGTCCGGGTTTACTATTTTTAGGCATGTCCAAAATTATCTCTTTCATCAGCCGGAAAGGCGGTACGGGCAAAACTACCAACGCTATAAACCTGGCTACTACACTGTCCAAACTTGGCAAGCGTGTGCTGCTGGTGGAGACGGATACCAATTATACCCTGAACACACTTCGTAAGATGGAGTTGTTCAAGGCGAAAGATGGTCTTGTTAATTTCGAGATACTCGGATCACATGATCACCAGGTGGCGGACGAACTCATCAAACTGAAAGAGAATAAAAAGA
>DJFR01000096.1 GCA_002432545.1 Flammeovirgaceae bacterium UBA5867
CTATACCGGCAGGTTAAATCTGGAGATCCGCGCGGTTGACTGGTTAACGTTTGGCGGTTCTATGGCTACAACTTACTCGATACAAAACTATGGCTATGCAGGTACCGGCTCGCGTGCCGCCCGTACTATTTATGAAGCCGCAAAAGGTATGTTGCCGTTCGCAGTGCCATACGACACGGCCGGTAAGTATATATATTATCCCGGTGGCGATATCAATATTGTGAACCCGATACGTGAAGATGAATATGTTATTAACGAGCGAAGCACGGTGCGCATTTTAGGAAGTTTCTTTGCAGAAGCCAAACTAACGGAGGGGCTACGGTTCCGCACGAACTTTGGCCCTGACCTGCGTAACTATAAAAATGGAGAGTTTCAATTTAAAGAATCGATACTCCGTGGTGGTGGTGCTCCATCGTCTACAAACTATGCACGCTATAGACAAGACCAGCAAGTATCATGGACGTGGGAGAACTTGCTGTTCTATGATAAAACATTCGGCAATCACAAGATCGGTTTAACACTGTTGCAAAGTACTTCGCTCTGGAGACAGGAAGGATCAGACATGACGGCAACAAGTCTTCCCTATAACAGTCAGCTGTGGTATAACCTGCGATCTACTACGAAAGGTGCGCTGGATGGCTGGGGCTCCAGTTACTCAAAGCGCACACTCATGTCGTATATGGGACGTGTTAATTATACCTTCCGTGATAAATATTTACTGACGGTCTCAGGTCGCTGGGATGGTGCGTCCGTACTCGCCAATGGTAATAAATGGGACTTCTTCCCTTCCTTCGCTTTAGCCTGGAAGATGAATGAAGAATCATTCCTGCAAGGTGTTGACTGGATCAGTGAAATGAAACCACGCATTGGTATGGGTACGGTTGGTAATGCTGCCGTAGATCCCTATAACACCGCCGGAGGTTTGTTACAAGTGCCCTATGTATTTGGAAGCACAGCAGCGAACGGATATATACCTTCCAACCCCAAAGCAGCTGCCGATGAACAGGGATCTATACCGAACCCCGATCTCGGTTGGGAAAAGACACAACAATGGAACTTCGGTGTTGACTTCGGATTGTTCAATGATCGCATTACCGGCTCCATCGATTATTATATAGCTGATACGTACGATCTGTTGATGTCGCGTTCCACTCCGTATGTTACGGGTTATGGTGGTATAAATTTCAACGTTGGTAAAACTCAGAACAGAGGTATTGAAGTATCCTTGTCAACGATCAACATAGATCAGGGCGATTTCAAATGGGCAAGCAACGTTACGTTTACACGGAATCGCGGAAAAATTGTGGAGTTATACAATGGGAAGTTTGATGATATAGCGAAGTCCTGGTTTATTGGCCAGCCCTTACAAGTATACTATGACTATAAAAAGATTGGTATCTGGCAGACAGAAGATGCTGAAGAGATGGCGAAATTCAATGAAAACGGTGCTACCTACAAAGCCGGAGATATACGCGTAGAAGATGTCAATAATGATTACAAGATCGATCAGAACAACGACCGCCAGATACTCGGTACCAACACCCCTCAGTGGAACGGAGGTATAACAAACACGTTCAGCTATAAGAATTGGGAACTGAGTGCATTTGTATACGCACGCTGGGGCGCGATGATAGAAGGTGGTGCGGTAGACATGCAGGGACGTTACTCTGCCCGCAAAGTTGATTACTGGACTCCGGAAAATCCTACGAATGCATACCCGCGTGCTGACTATAGCAACGGTGGTGTACCGGTACACTATAGCGCCATGAATTATCAGAATGGTTCATTTGTAAAAGTACGCTATATATCACTCGGCTATGTATTTCCGCATAACATGCTGGAGAAGATACGCATCAGCGAATTGAGACTTTACGGACAATTGATGAATCCGTTCCTGCATTCCAAAACTTCTTTCATCGATCCGGATATCAACTCGGGTATATCGTCACGAAGCCTTGTGTTTGGATTGAATGCATCCTTCTGACATGAAGCATATAGAACAATGAAAGGATATACGGACTATAACTATTACGAATTATGAAAAAGATATTATTCACCCTGGCACTTTCGGTGTGCTTCCTCTCCTGCTCTGATTTTCTGCAGGAAGAAATGGTAGCGACCCTTACACAGGATTACTATAAAACAGAAGATGGACTCGATGCACTGGTGAACGGTGCATACGAAGGTCTGCGCTTTCACCACAACTACGAGTGGGCATACGCCATGACGAACTACGGCACAGATGAATTTACCAACGGTGGCGGAACAGACTTTGTAATCTGGAACACGTATGTGGCCACACTCGATCCTACAAACACCAGTATATTGGCCCAACACTGGAATGCAATGTATGGACAGATCAACCTCTGTAATCGTGGTATTGTAAACATGCCTTCGGTATTGACGGGGGAAAAACTGAATACACGTTTAGGCGAAGTATATTTCATCCGCGGCTTCAGTTACTTTAACCTGGTTACACAGTTTGGAGGTGTGCCAATCAAGCTTACGCCAACGGAGGGGCTGGAGCTCGAATTCTCACGCTCATCAGCAGAAGATGTTTTCAAAAGAGTAATTGCAGACCTAAGACGCTCTGCTGATCTTTTACCGGTGGCAGGCGCACAAAACGGACGTATTGCCAAATATGCAGCACATCATTTTCTGGCAAAAACTTACCTGACACGTGCCAGCGAATTGTACGCAAGTTTCAGCAAGTCAACCGACCTGGACAGTGCTATATATTACGCAGACCAGGTGATCTCCAACTCAACACGCAAGCTGGCAACAGACTATAACGACCTCTTCAAATATACTGCCGTGAATGGTGCGAATGAACAGAACGCAGAGATCATTCTCGCGTCTCAGTTCGACAACACACAAAGTCAGTTAGGTCGTTTTGGAAACCAGACACACCTATATTTCCTTTCGATATATCAGAATTTACCCGGTATGATTCGCGATGTGGCGAATGGCCGTGAGTTCCAGCGCCTGCGCCCTACCGACTATGCGCTGGATATATATGACCGCAAGAACGACTCACGTTTCTACAAGAGTTTCAAAACTGCTTACCTCGCCAACAACGCAGCAACACTGCCCAAGTGGATTGCCGCCGATGCCCCGAGTGCAGACCTGATTGGTAAAAATAAATTCAACCTGGGCGATACATCGGCTATCTATATCATAAACGAAAAGACCGACACACGCTTCACACAACAGTATATCGACAAGGCCGCAAAAACATTCAAGATCAGGTATTATAATGATGCATCCGGCAAACAAGTTACCAACTGGAATTTGAGTGTATACCCTTCCTTGTCCAAATATATAGATCCGCTTCGTCAGAATGTATCCGATCAGAAAGGTACACGCGATGGTATATTGGCACGCATCGGGGAAACATACCTGATCGCAGCCGAAGCCTACGGTCGTAAAGGCGAATATTCCAAAGCGCTGGAGTATATTAACACCTTGCGTAAGCGCGCTGCGTATAAAGCCGGTGAAGCGCGCAACAATGTATATTACCTCGCCGAGAATATTACCTGGGGCGAAACTCCCAGCACCGAAACCGCTATGGTAGCAACTGAAAATCATTTCACATCAGGTACACCCGAGGCAGCGGAAGAATTATACCCCGCATCTGCGACTTCCCAAGAACAATTGTTCATTCACTTTATACTGAACGAACGCGCGCGCGAACTGATGGGAGAATTTCACCGCTGGGTAGATCTCGCCCGCACCAAAACATTAGTAGAGCGTGCAAAAGCCTTCAACCCCGAAGCAGCACCTAACGTAACGGAGAAACATCTGCTGCGCCCTATACCACAAGGGCACCTTGACACCATCCAAAAAGATGGACGTCCTTTAACTGCAGATGAAAAGCAGGCAGAACAAAATCCGGGGTGGTAGGTATATATATAGTTACTATAAAAAGAGGTCGCCCAATATTGGGC
>DJFR01000260.1 GCA_002432545.1 Flammeovirgaceae bacterium UBA5867
TCAGTTTGACCGGTATAAACACATCGTCTAAGTTATTAAGCAGTTCCTCTAGCTTATCTTCTTTCATATCTATTAACCCTGTCTATATTTAGGGAAGCTTATTCCCATTTTCATCATATCCGGGAGGCCACACCCCATAGGCATTTTTATAGTCTTCTGATGTTTGGGGTCGCCCCATGTTTCCGTAGAAAGTATTAGGATCTCTTTCCAGATTTTCCAACATCTTCTTTCGCTTCTCTGCCTCCTTTAATTTTTCCTCAGCAGTCATTGAAGTCTGACGTTCTTGCTCTCTTCTCTTTTGAATTTGCAATCGCTTTTCTTCTACTCTGTGATAATCTTGGGGCGATAACACTTCAAAGATTTCATGCCACTCTTTTGATTGAGGAACTTCATCAATCATTGCTGCCAAAGTTTCAATAATCTCTTCCGTAAGAATTTCAGGTAATTGATTTTTTGTTATTCTGTTCATAGCGACATTATAATTGAGTAAAATCGATATAATAAGCTTCTAGTCCGTGAATTTTTTGATGTACTCCGTTCTCCATTATTGGAATCGGCTCTGACACTTGTCTCAAGTTACCAGGATTTAAAACCACTTCTTCTTGAATTTGAATTGCTATATCAGCATCACCATGCCGCGTTTTACCTAAATTACTTCCCCAATCTGATAAATCATCAATGTACACTCCGTCCTTAGAAATAATTCTTTGTATGACGGCTACATTATCGTCACCCTTTGCCCATTGTTTCGTCAACTCAACAAAACCCTCTGCGACAGACTGCGACTTCGATGTTGATATAAAACTTGGGTAGTCATGTAATTTTCCAGTACCATTGACAAACTCCTTTTCAAAACTAGATCTCTGGAATGTCTTACCACTAAAAACTCTACCCTTAAAAACTCTTCCATCTACTTTTCTCAATTCATCCAAGCATAATAATACATTGTTATACCCTTTCTCTGCGTACTCGCCTAAGTATGATTTATTATATCGCATCGGGATATTGATAAAATCGCCTTTTTTGGTGAAAGCTTGGAGAGAACCAAGTTGAATGTCGGTAGCATTTCCAGTCGGATACAGTTTGCCTGCATTTCTTAGCTCGTCTATTGTTGCTAATGAATATTTTATATCCGGGGTCAACTTCCAATAAGTTAACCAACCATATTTCCCTATAAATGCATCACTGCTCTTAACTGCTTTAATCAATGTGCTTGACTTGCCTACGTTGACCAAATCTTTATAACCTCTTGCCATTTCAGAGAAATCATAAACATCCATATCATTAATATACTTTAGTACATCTGGGTGCGCTTCTCTAAGTATATTTTCTAAATCTCTTATTTGTTCGTTGGTCAAATACTGCTTTATCCTTGAATCACTCAGATAGCTCCGAAGATTTGGATAACTAGCCAGCCCCTTGCTTAGCTTCCAAGCTTTATATCCGCCAGCCTTTTCTATCTCATCCAAATGATTTGTGACATTTTCAAGTTCGGTAATGTCTTTACGAACTGTTTTTTCACCAGCGTTATCAAGAACGTTCCAACCCTCTACCAGCTTGGGATTCTTTTTTACAGCTTCACTAAATGCAGCACCTCCAAAGTCTTCTATAAAGTTATTAAGTTGAGTTTTCGAAAGGTCTTTCGTTATAGTTGCCAACTCCAAAACCTCATCAACCGAAGCCGCAGGTTTTTGCTTGCTATATTTAAAGAATACATCAACCGCTGATGGATTCGAATTTATCAACTGCTTAAAGGCATCGCTCTCGTTAACTGCCTTTTCGAATGCCTGGACAAGCGATTGATACTCTGCTTTACGTGCATAGCCAACGGCACTTAAAAATGTTTGCTTGTTTTGTATAGCACTAACAACTCCGCTAGAAAGTATATTTTCAAGATTTAGCTTTCCGACAATAGGAATAAAGGACGCGTATACCCTGTCTCTTGAAAGTGCAGTTACTATAAGCTTTTTATTATACAGCGTCTTAACCAGTGCAAATTCAGCACGCCTTAGTCCTTTCACTACAACCTTCAATTCAGCCGCAGTTACAGCCGTTACAACAACCGCAGTAGAGGCGATTGCTGCGTCCATGTAAAAGCCTTTGTCATACGCGTAGTATGCCTGCCATGAATCGAATATAAAGTCAAGTCCTACAAATGAACTAGCGAACGAAGCCGCATCGAGCACACGCATAAACTCTTGCGCGGTAACTACATTTATACCACCATAGAAAAAGTTATCCCCAGGAACGGTGTTCGGTAAATTAAAATGCGAGGCTCGGTCTGTCTTCCTTGTCCATAACCAACGTGCATAGGTTGTGGCACTTTCAGCAGTAATCTTCGATTGTTTTACCTCGTCCGCAACTCTAACCTTTACCAGTTGTTCACCGCTCATAGCAGTTTCTACCATTGTAAAATATGCCGAGAGCGCGCCGTTAACATATTCATCGGTTGTTGCGTTTTGTTCCTGCAGAACGTCTGAATCTATATTGGCACCTGTCAAAAACGTTTCTGCTTTTTTCAGTTCTTCATACCGACCATCATCATTAATAACAATGTCATTGAAGTTCTCATAGCCGGTTGCATTCTTCTGTTTGTTTACTTCATGTTGTATAAAGTCACCGTTCCATAAGAATAAGTACGCATATACATTATGTACTTTCGGTATAGACTTGAATGCCTGGTTGAAGGTTGATTTCCAGCTATTGCCAGCGATGGACAAAGCAGAGTTCATTCCTGTTTTCAAGTTTGAGGTAGTATATACCGCTGGCATAATTACAGCCGTGCCTTTACCCACCGTCATGCCAAGCCAGTTGCTTCCCACACAAACCATCGGATAATAGGGCACCACCATGATGATGGCATTACTTTCCTTCGCGACTTTGGATTTGGCCGCTATACTTGCTGCAAAGGCTTCCCAATCACTTGAAGGCAATACAAACTTTATCTCTTTAAATACGACATATAGCTTGTAATCGCTCATGCCCGATTGAGCCAGCATCGCTACTTTATCGGGGAGAACTTCCTGGATAAATAAATCATCGCTGCTAAAATTCTCTGGCTTGTCAATGATCACATACCGGGAACCTTTCTGTTGTGCGGTGGTAGGCTGATCGATAAGAGTTGCAAAGTCTGCGACTTGTTTTTCATACTCTTTATCTCTTACAGACTTTGTGTTAGCTGCAATTGTCTCAATGTTCTGAGAGCAGTCTACAGTAGCAGCATTGTCCTCACCATCAATTACCGCTTTGGCTCCATTGATGATATTAATAATGGCTTGGTCTACATTTTTAACGGCATCTTTGGGTACTGATTTTGCACGCTTGCGTATATCTTCTCCTAGCGGCTCAATGTTTTCACCATAGAAATTCAACCGGTCGAATTTATAGCTATGCGTCTTACCATCGTACTCAGCAACTTTTAACCGACTATAGAAATAGATCATCCTGTCGGAAAAGCCTTTGCTCTTCAAAGCTTCACTAATATCATTTAGCAACGCTCCAGTTTTACTCCAAATATTCCGAACAGTATTCTGTTGCTGGGTATATTTCTGAAGATCATTCCACTTGAATGTGTCACCTACCAATGTAGTATCGATAACAGTCTTAAACTTTACTACATAGTCGTTTATCACAATTACATAGAACCTGAGAGCATCCTTGCGGCTATTAAAGGCTTGCAGATTCTGGCTCATTCTTTTAAAATCATCTGAGGAAAGAATTTTCTCAGATGATCCCTGTTCTTCGATCCAGTTCTCAGTGTCAATGTTGATTACATAGTTATTGAGGGAAGCAAGACCTTTCTTTTCGTTGGCGCGATTTTGTTCTTCCTGAAGCAAAAGCTTTTTAACGGCTTGCTGAACTAAAGCTTTGTCTTGAAGTGAGTCAGTATAGTTAAAAGCTTGAGAAGTAATTCCCAGCAGGAGAACGAGTAGTATAGTGAACGTGTAACGCATATTATTTAAACACAAGGTTTTTCTTTAGAGTAGTTTCCACAAAGTCAGCAATAGTGGCTTTGAGAGCAGATACGATTTCATCATCTGATTTTTTGTTCGCCTTCTGTTGCTCAATGTATGCCTGTATATTTTGTCCATTGTAGGTTAACTCGGCTGCCATATCTTTTATAGCCTGCTCGTTCTTTTTATCCTGGGCAACAAGTCTGATAACGTATGCTTTGTTAGTTTCCAGTTCAATCTTCTTATAGGCGTTTACTGTCGCGTTTTCATCACTGGCTATATCTTCACTCGTTTCAAAATATATATTTTCACCTGGCTCAACGGAAGGTATATTTGATGTGGCTACATTATAGCGTGCATCTTGCTCAGCAAGCTCCTTATCAAGCTGGCTTTCTTTACTATCGCGTTGTTTTTGTAAATCTTTGATCTTTGAATCGCTGTAGTCTTTGCGAAGTGCTTTTAGTGCTTTCCTGAGCAGATCCACAGCAACATCGCTTACAACTATATTATTATTCGGAGACAACCCACCACCCGGCACTTTGGTAACTTTCGTTTTATCGCCATCCTTCTGCACTACAAACTGATCACCGTTCTTATCCTGGATAATGATTGCCTTTTCAGGAGAGGCTAACAGAATCTGCGTTACTTCTGCATTGGTGGTTACATTGCCTTTGCTGTCGGTAATGTCGAGATAGCCTATACCTTCAGATGTAATGGTATCTATAGCTATGTCATACGAAATGATCTTATCATAGAATACCGTACCTTCCCATTCATCGCGATTCTGTTGCTGAATCTGTTCTTTGGCTTTCTGTTCAGCATTTACAGATTGCTGCACCAGCATTTCAGCTAAACCTTTCGATATATAGTCTACACGGCCATAGCCGACTACACGATTGTCGTCAATAAAAAGTCTGTCGAACTTTACGGCAAAATTCGCCCCGCCCAGGTAGTCAACACTCACTTTGCCCAGACCTCTATACCACCCGCCTCCAAGTGGAGTAACATCGAGCAGCATCATTTCCATATCATCAAGCTGTACGATGGTTCCCTTTATTATTGTATTCAGAGGCTTGCTTGCTTCGCCAAACGGTAAAGCTGAATTGTCACCGCATTGAGCAACCTTGTGAGGTGGTGTCCTGAACTTTACTACATCGGTATAGTTTCCAAAATATCCGTTCTTCTTTCCCTGTACACGGGTTTCGTATTCAGTGTCAGGTTCCAGATCAAAGAGTCTTACTTCTCCATTTGTCTTACCCGCTTTTTCTAAATCTTCTTTGGTAATATTGGTTATAAACCATTCATATTCTTTGCCAGGCTTTCGATAGTATACTCTATAAGAATCAAATTCGCCTTTGTCCCACCAGATACGTCCTTTGCGTTCACCTTCGCCTTCTGCCTGAAGGTTCTTGACAACGCCTATGCTCATATCCGGATCAGTGCTACCATAGACAAATGTGCATACCTCTGAATAGCCGTTGTTTCTGAAAGCATCCTTACCATTACGATCTATAGCACGCACACGCCATACATAGGTCATATTCTCCAATAGTAACGGATCGGCAGGTGTATATACATATTGCGTAGTACTAAGCAGTGTCTTAAATACGGGCTGCGTACTAAGTGCTATATCATTCGGGTTTCTGCC
>DJFR01000255.1:0-4505 GCA_002432545.1 Flammeovirgaceae bacterium UBA5867
TGGAATGGTCCGGCAGGGAACACTCAGCTATACCTTAATGCGTTCGAGTTAATCAAGTTGGAGAGTACTGCTCCGGAGTATCAGTATAATTTGAAAGATCACTTGGGTAACGTGCGATTAACCTTTACCACAAAACAAGATATAGATAGTAAAACTGCAACACTAGAAGATGAAAATGCAGATGAAGAATCTGTACAATTTCTGCGGTACGATAATGCCCGAATCGTAAACCACTTTTTATTCGACCATACGAAAGGTTCGAAGCCAACCCAGGTTGAGGGTGGGGCACAACGTTTAAGTGGACAGTCTAATGAAATATATGGCTTGGCAAAATCGTTAAGTGTAATGCCGGGTGATGTTATAAACATGGAAGTATATGCCAAGTATATAGATCCGAATGAATCGAACCGTACTGCGGCTTTGAATACCCTGATCATGCAGATTGCTGCTGGTACAGCACCGGGTACGACTGTAGTGGATGGAGGAAGTTATGCCGCGAGCACAAGTTCATTTCCGTTCCCTGCAGATGCTACACAAAATACATCGAGCAGCAGTGAAGCAAGCCCGAAGGCATTTTTGAGCTGGCTGGTATATGATCGTAATTATACTTTGATACCCTCGAAGAGTGGTTTTAGACAAATGAGTTCTATCGCGAAGGAAAATGGAAGTGATGTAGCCCATGAGTTGTTGTCGGGTACTGTTACGATTACTGAACCTGGCTATATATATGTATTCCTATCAAATGAACAGGGAACAAATCCTTATGAAGCATATTTTGATGATTTTATGGTAGAGCAGGTTAAGTCCCCTGTTATACAGACTCAGGATTATTATCCTTTTGGGTTGAGCTTCAACTCATACCTAAGAGAGAATACCGTTGATAATAAGTATAAATATAATGGCAAAGAGGAGCAGAGCGAACTGAATTTAGCTTTGCTTGACTATGGAGCAAGAATGTATGACCCAGTGATTGGCAGATGGAATGTGATTGATCCGCTTGCCGAGCTTAGTAGAAGATGGAGTTCATATAATTATGCGTATGATAATCCCATCCGATACATTGACCCTGATGGAATGTATTCGACAGAAGAATGGAAGAGAGATAATGGTGTTACTGACAACGATTTAACCCGAGTATACCAAGCTGAGCCGGAGCAAACGGACCCTAAGGGTAAGGACAAGGATAAAGAGAAAGAGCAGAAGAAAAAAGATGCGGAAAGCAAGGAAAAATCAAAGGAAAAAGCAACAGGTCAGCCTAAGGAGGGGACTATACAGCAAGGAGGGCTAAGTGATCCTGATAAAAAAAGCAGTTTGGATCTATTAATTCCAGTTGGAATTATATTTGGAGGCGGTGCAGATGGATTTGTAGGGGGTGGGGGTACAGTTTCAACAGGAGGAGTTTTAATAACCAGAGGTCCTGATGCAGGTAAAATGGTTTATTTCCTTGATCATGGAGTGGGCTTAGGGCTTGACCTTTCTGTAGCAGGGCAAGCAGGGCTTTTATTCTATACAGGAGATGTTAAAAATTTCACAGCTAAGAGTATACCTGGCGAAAGAACAGCAGGATCTGCAGCTTTAGGTATGGTAGGGGTGAATGGTTTTATAACTCCTAAAGATGGAGCGGGAGGAAGAGTTATAGGAATCGGTGCCACCTATGGCCCTGGTATTAATCCTTTAAATTTATTTGGAGTCCCTGCTGTATGGACTTTTAACATAAATCGTGGTTGGACTGACACTTTCAATAAAAAGTAAACGTGATGAAAAAATATAGAGTGGCAATAGTAATTTCTATTCTTGTATTAATAATTGGTTATATAGTTGACCATTATTTTAATCCTTATACTAAGCGAATTAGTTGGTTAGAAAACGAAATTCCGAAGTATCATCTTTTAGAAAGAAAAGATTCAATTGATACAAAGATTAAGGAAACGTTTTCAACTCATGGATTTGTCTATATGACTGTTTTAGATAGCCAAAAAATAACGATAGGAGTTTCTCGCAATGGATTATATGAAAAGAGTTTCATTGGAGATTTTGTGCAAATAGGAGATTCACTTCACAAGGAATCCGGGAGTGATACATTGTACATTTATAGAAATAACGAAAACTACTATTTTATTCTTGGTAAAATAATTAATGAGAATTAAGGTCCATCCAAACGATAACGTGATATATATAACATCGGCATTGAATTTACTTATAGTACCGTATATCGTATAAATTTAACACTTTCGGTATATCTAGACGGAATCCATTGTAGCATAACACTTATACGGCAGGAGCCAACTGCGGTTCTTCCTGCTTGACACGCTTCTGTGCCAGAGCGAAAACGATGAACGATATAACAATGAGCGTGGCGAGTGTTAAATACGCAGCACCCAGCATAACTAGATCCTGTACCTGCAGTAAGGTAACAACGGAATAGCTAAGTATAGATGTTATGATATAGGTACCACCACCGGTAATGCCGCTTACGATGCCTGCATGCGATGAGAAACGACCGAGTGCGAAAGTATAAAATGTGTTGAATGTAAAGCCACTGGCCATGTGCATGAGTATAACTAATATCATGAAGGTAACAAGTGATGGCGTGTAGTACATCGTGCTCACCATAATGGTTGCTATAGCAATAAGCAACGGACCGGCCACACGCATCTTTGAGACAAGCGGACGATTAATAAATGATTTACTGATCAGTCCTCCGGCAAGGATTGCCAAGCCTGATAAAAGTGAACAGTACCCGATGGTGACAGCCGATTCGTGGAAGACATGCTCGATGATGAACGGACTTGCCATGTTATACATAATCACCATTGAAAACGCTGAACCAAGAATGAAAAGGCTTACACTGAAGTCGAAGGTTTTCAGTTTTGATGCGTAGATGCTCAGAAGTGAACTGGCTTTGAAGACTTGTGGTGACTTAAGCGTTTCTCCGCTATAGATCAATTCAAGTAAAAGAAGTATAAGTGTAGTCAGTCCCAGAAAATAAAAATTGGACTCCCATCCAAAATAATGCTGAAGAAAGCCACCCAGGAAAGGAGCGATGATGGGTGCTGTTGCCCACATAATGGAAAAAAGACTGGTGTAGTGTTTTAACCTGCTGCCAGCATACAGATCAATAAAGAACGCCCGCTTGCTCACCACGATCAATGCTACTGCTATACCTTGTATAACGCGCATGCTTAACAACACCGCTAGGCTATGCGATATAGCAATAACGAGACACGAGAGTGCGAAAACAACAAGCGCTGCAATGCTTAAGCGATAACGCCCGAACGTGTCGAGAAGGCTGCCGACAAAAAGCTGACTGATTCCATTACTTACAACGAATACAACCAGTGATAACTGTATATCGGTCTGGCTGGTGCCAAACAATGTCGCCATGGCAGGGAAGGAGGGCAGATATATATCGGTAGCAAAACCCGATAGCGGGATGAGCGCGAATGCCAGCACGGTGCTGATCGCTACATGATGTTCTTTCAGAGGTTTCATATTGTTTTGTATCTGGTTAAAATTTGGACCGATCGGTCTTTTTTTATTTAAAAAAAACTAGAGTGCGTCAATTTCTTTTTTCAGCATGTCTACTATTGATTTCATAAGCGCTTTGCTGCCCGTTACGCGTGAGGCGAAAATGGCACCTTCAATCATCGTAAACATTTTAAGTGCAAAAAGACTGGCATCGGTGCGCTTGTTAAACTCGCCAGCGGCTTGTCCTTCTTCAATAAGCTTCATCATGCGTTGCTGACTTCTTTTTATTCCTTTGGCAACCCGTTGCTTTAGCTCGGGGTTTGTGTCATCGGCTTCTGTTCCAAAGTTGAGTAACGGACAACCGCCCGCTTCACCGGAAGCCAGGTTGTCATTATAATAGTCGAGCAGGGCAAACAATTTTTCATGTGCTGTTTGTTTGTTTGCAATTGCACTGTCTAGTCCGCGGGCCACTATACCTGTTAGGTAATCGAATGCTTCAACACAGATCTCATCTTTGTTTTCGAAGTTGCCATAGATGCCTCCTTTGGCAAGTTTGGTTGCTTCCATGAGGTCTGATATAGCAGTACCGGCAACACCTTTCTTATTAATAATAGCGGCCGATTGCTCGATAATGAATTGTCTGGTTCGCTCTGATTTTGTCATATCGGTGTAAATTTGGACCGATCGGTCTTATTTAGCAAACGTAATGAAATGTATTTGGTTCCGCGTAATCTGTTTTCTTTTTATTTTTTACCGCTGACGTGATACACACCGTGAACCCGCAATAAGGATAGGAGTGGAAAGCCCGAAGCGGGCGGGTTGTGGGTGTGCCGGACTTGGAGGGCCGCAGGCATTGCCATTGTAATATTTATTTTACATATTTGCTTAACAAAATAGAAGGAAATACGTTGACGAGGGTAGGTGTTGTTGGGATTTATTGTTTGAATTAGTATAGTTTGAATTATACCTATGCAGGAAGAACACCCTTCCCGTTTTGCCAGAAAGTTTTTGCAGTGGATCTGCCCGGAAGAATTGCG
>DJFR01000255.1:4511-9736 GCA_002432545.1 Flammeovirgaceae bacterium UBA5867
GAGCGCCAGGCGCAGGTTGGAGTGGAGTGCTTTGAAGTTTTTTCGGCCGGGCATTTTATTACGAAACAAGTTTACTTACCAACGGATTAATACCATGATGCTGCGTAATTATTTCATGATTGCTTTTCGCAACGTGGCGAAGAACAAAGTATTCTCTGCTATAAATATAGTCGGTCTTGGTATAGGACTGGCTGCGTGCCTGCTGATCTTCCAGTTTGTAACGTTCGAATTGAGCTACGATAAATTTCATGACAAGTTCGATCGTATCTATCGTGTTACCAACGATCGTTTCCAAAATGGAAAACTGATACAGCACGGTACGATTACTTACCCGACTATCGGTCCGGCGATGGCGAAAGACTATGCTGAAATAGAAATATATACCCGCCTGTTGCCATCCGGTGATTTTAATGCACGCGTTGGCGATGAGTACTTTCGTGGTGACCAAAGCCTGATGGTTGACGAAAATTTTCTCTCCGTATTTAGTTTTCCGCTGCTGGCAGGTGAGCGAATCTCCGCTTTAAAAGATCGCCACACCGTTGTGATTACCGAGGAGCTGGCCCGTAAATATTTTAATCTTTCGCAGGCAGATATTGTTGATGCGCTTGGTAAGGAAATTTATTGGGGAAGTGACAAGCAACCCTATAAAGTGACTGGTGTTTGTGCCGATATACCTTCCAACTCGCATTTACAGTTTGATGCGTTGGTGTCGTATAGTACATTGATCGGAGAGGGAGATACGGGCGCTGATGACAGTTGGACATGGTCAGACTTTCGGCACTATATTGTTTTGAAACCGGGTGCAGACTATAGATTACTCGAGGCTAAATTTCCGGCTTTTAGCGAGCGGTATTTCAAAGGTAATAAAGTATCGGGTAGTGTTGAGAAGTTTTATTTGCAACCGCTTAGTCGCGCACATCTTTACTCAGACTACGAATACGATATCGCACGCACGGCCAGTGGTAAATCGGTTTGGGCCATGCTGGTTATTGCAGTCTTTATCCTGGTAATAGCATGGATCAACTATATAAACCTGACTACCTCGCGAGCGCTGGATCGTGCGAAAGAGGTTGGCTTGCGCAAGGTGATGGGAGCAATGAAGCGACAGCTTGTGAGCCAGTTTATTTTTGAGTCGGCTCTTATTTCCTGTCTTGCTTTTGTAGCGGCTATACTTTTTATGCAGGCATGCCAGTATACATTTAACGATGTGGTTGGTTATCCGTTGAGTTTGTGGCGGGTACTTGCTGATCTGAATAGTTCGGGTATAGCTATATTTATAGCGGTGATGGTGGGTGGTGTACTGTTGTCGGGATTCTATCCTGCTTTTGTACTTTCATCGTATCAACCGGTTAAAGTGTTGAAGGGTAAATTTCAGCGTTCAGCCAGCGGACAATATTTGCGGAAAGGGCTGGTAATATTTCAGTTTACGGCTTCAGCAGCGTTGATTACGGGTACCCTTATCGTATCGAAGCAATTGCGTTTTATGAACACAGCGGATCTCGGAATGAACATTACCAATGTGATGGTGGTACAAGGACCTGAGCTTATGGCGTGGGACTCAACATTTGTAGAGCGCGTAGAAAATTTTAAGCATGCATTGGTACAGACGAATGGTATAGTAAGTGCTGCAACGTCCAGCCGGTTGCCAGGCGACCGATTGGGAAGAGGGTTTGAATTCAGAATAAGTGATCAGCCTGCTGAGTCGCACTACACCACAAGCTTTCTTGGCGCAGACTATCATTTCTTCGATACCTATGGTATTTCATTGATAACCGGAAGGAGATTTACAGCTACCGACCACAAAGTAAATTTCGATGACATTACGGTTGCCGTCATCAACGAGCATGCGGTAAAGTTATTTGGTTTTGCTACTGTGGAGGATGCCATTGGCAAAGAGATCATTGACGACAAAAGAAAGTGGACTATTATAGGGGTGGTAAATGATTTTCACCAGGAGTCGTTAAAGAAGCCGATGGAGCCGATTGTTTTTTTGCCCACGTACAGCACGTACGGTCCTACCTCTATACGGATAGCTGATGCAGATAAGGATATACTCATACCACAAATAGAAACTATATATAAGAAATTTTTCCCGGGCAACGCGTTTGAGTACTCGTTTATAGAAGACCGATACAATAGACAGTATATGGATGAAAAACGTTTTGCGCAGATCATTTCCATTTTTACAGGTCTTGGTATAATTATCTCGTGCCTCGGGTTGGTGGGACTTTCATCGTATACGGCTGTTCAACGTACGAAAGAGATTGGCATACGAAAGGCGTTGGGAGCATCACTGCTTAACATCATTGCATTACTCTCATCTGACTTTATGAAACTGGTAGCCGTTGCTATTTTACTATCGGTACCTGTAGCATATTTTTCAATGGACAACTGGCTGAATCATTATCCGTATCGTATTGCGATGCACTGGTTTTTATTTTTGATTCCCATGCTGCTGGTTTTTGTTATAGCAGCGTTTACTGTGAGTTTCCAGGTTTTAAAAACTGCAAGAGTAAATCCCGCGAATACGTTGAAGTATGAGTAGTTTAAATTGATTACTATAAATGTAGCATATATGCGGAAGGGTGTTTCGGATGAGACACCCTTTGGGCATTTATAGAGAATGTTGCCTAATAAAGCTGAATATATATTACGTGCTCCTTAAATACCGCGATTTTTTTTCATTGGTGCTTTGGAATTGCTGATTGCTAAAAAGCATAGCCGATAATTTTGTGTTTTTTGAGTGTTTTGATGTATACCCTACACGTAAGGTTACATTCTAACCACATGCTATATTCAGCACCATGATACGTCTGTTTACGCAAGCGCTTATAGCTTTAGCATGTGTTTTTTTCCTGGCTGGATGCGAAATTGAAGAGACACCGGCTAAAAAACTTCCTTCCTTCGATTACATTCAGTCCAATGGCAGTGTAAAATTCAAGCTGGTTACAGGCGTGGACAACCGGGTAATTTCCACGAATATCAGTGAATCAATGTATAATGTATCCGGAAATACGCTACAGGTTAATGCTGCCGGTGGAAGTATAACGGTGGCTGTTAAAGATCTGAATTTGCTATGGTGTAATGCATGCTCGGTAGAAAATACCGAACCGCTTGTTGCCGATACATTAAATATGTCGATCCATGCAGGTTCAGTTGATCTCAGTGATATACATATCAATGGTTATCTCGGATTGAATGCGCAGAACCTGGGCACCTATAAGTTTAGCGGTTACTCACATTTCTTTACAGTGTCCAGTGTGAACCTGGTAAGCATCGAAGCATTCAACCTCGTTACAGATAGTACATATGTAAATTCAACCAGCGTTGTGGATACAGAGGTAAATGCTACGCAGGTAGTAAACGTTTTTATCAATTCAAGCGGCAGTGTACGCTACCGCGGAAACCCACCCATCGTAAGACTTACCAAGACAGGTTCAGGAAGACTAATTAAAGAAAATTGATTTACAGTGCGAGGTATATATTCCATTACCCAAGCGCGCCAAGTAAAAGACCACCATTAACGTATAACAACTAACGGATAACAATCATCCAGAAGCCAGCAACTATCCCGTCACTCCACATCCATCAAAACGCGCTGCATATCCATCTGCTGCAATCTCAACTCTAATTCATTTGGTGATTTTCTAAAGCCTGAGCCCGCTTGTTTATTGGCGAGAATAGACGCTATATTTTCGGCCATGCGCTCGATGAATTCGATATGGTGCAACTCCATTGCATGGAACGAAGCGAGTTCAATAATACCCGTTACAAAGCCACGTGTTTTTAGCGGCACAATGATCAGGTGGCGTGGCGTTGCTTCTCCCAGACCAGACGTAATCTTGATATAGTCTTTCGGTATATCTTTCAGGTGAATGGTTTCTCCTTCCAGCACGCATTGTCCTATCAGNNTTGTCGGCAGAGCCATTTAGTATATAGAGTGCTCCCTGGTTGGCTTGCAGGTAATGTACCATCAGTTTGAGTATACGGTCGCCCAGTATACCGATCTCCTCGGAATCATTTTTCAGGATTTCGTTGAAGCGTGCGGCACCTTCGTTCATCCAGTTTATTTTCTTTTGCTGCTCTTCGGCATGGCGGAGTTTATGCTGTGCACTGATAAGTGATTGCGCGAGTACATCGTTGGCATATTGCTCATCGTAACGGTATGTAAGTTCACCCGAACCTAAATGTTCAGCAAATGAAGATGCAGCACGAAGCCGGTCGATGAACTGGTTGAATGCAATTTTAGTTTGTCCGATTTCTTCGGTAGTATGGATACGGAGTTTGTCTGGAAATATACCACTGGCTAGTTTTTGCATACCACCCCGGATTTCTTTAATTGACCTGGTAAGCAAGCCCGCATATAGCAATGCCATACCAATGCCTGCAATAATCTGCACACTGAAAATAATCCACAGCATCCATTGTGTGCGGGCAATTTCTGTTTCATTCTGTTTCTTTATGGAAGAGCGGATCGTCTCAATGCGCGGGCGAATCAATTGAAAATTTGCGCGTATGCGGCCGCGTATACCCTCATCGTTGCTAAGACCGATCTGCTGCTCGATTGCTACTACTTTATTAAACGCATCTTTATAGTTTGCAAGCGATGCCTGTAAAGCAGCATTGGATGTTGCCTGGATCTCTTGCTGCAGTATATCAAAACGTTTGTTGAATTCCTGCTGATACTTAACGTCTTTGCGCAGGAAGAAATCTTTTTCATGTCGTCTCAGCATCAGCAAGGTAACTTTGTCAAATTCAAAGCCCGAGTTCTCAACGGTGTGGATGGCTTCGCGTAATGAACCTTCCAGTCCGAAATCTTTGAAGCCTCGTTTTTCCAATAATTTAACCAGTAAATTAAAATCGTGTTGAAGGCTGTCTAAGGGTGAAATCAGGTTTTGTGGAAGTAATGCATGATCCTTCAGCGTTGTGCCTTGAACTTCGGTAATAATAGCCTTCGCTTCCGTATAGTTTTCATTGAACGATTGCAATGAAGATGTTTTCTGTGTTTCCAGGAACGATTTCGATTTATACCCTTCGTATATAAATTCTTTGGTGGCGAGGTCAAGCGTTTCGAGGCGAAGCTTGAGTACATCCATTTTTTCGTTGACGGATTTATAGTGTATAATCTTATGGATCGATGAAACCGACAAAACGATCAGCAGAACTGAAAGCAAAAGGAGAGAACCGAATGCAGCGAGCAGCTTGATCCGTATCTTCAGTCCTAA
>DJFR01000255.1:9742-10025 GCA_002432545.1 Flammeovirgaceae bacterium UBA5867
CACGGTTAACGTTTTATTAATTGAGACAAGCTGCGAGCCGGGCACAACGTATGGGGTAGGCGTGCAGCGTGTATTTTGGGATCCCTGAAAACTTAAAAATTCCTTAACGGCATTCGCGTTACTACCTCTTCTTTATTTAAGTTCTTTGAAGCCGAAAACAGACCCCCGCGCAGATGCATACACTTTCTGACGAACAGCTCGTACTGCTTCTTAAGGATGATAACCGCATAGCGTTCAGTGCGCTATACGATCGTTACTGGGAAGGTATGTACCGTGCAGCCTA
>DJFR01000255.1:10076-41631 GCA_002432545.1 Flammeovirgaceae bacterium UBA5867
CAGGTAGCACAACAGCTTCGTAAAGCAGCATTGTCGGCAGAACATGCGGCCTATATCGCTGTGAATCCCATGATCAATACGACAGACGAATTAATCGCATACAAAGAACTGGACACCCTGTTACACAGCTCGCTTGATACATTGCCTGAGAAATGCCGAAAGATATTTTATCTCAGTCGTTTTGAGCATCTTTCCAATATTGAAATAGCTGAGCGCCTCAACTTGTCTACACGCACGGTAGAGTGGCACATCTCCAACGCCCTGAAACATCTTCGGCATACACTGGAACATGTAGCGATACATGCTGGTATATTTCTGCTCTTCTTTTAATTGTCCTATACATGTTATGAAAATATTATGCGCATTACTGTTTTGTTATATGTGCACTTTTTGAATTTTTGAGCCCCGTGTTCAGTGGTATCAGTTACACTATACAGGTGTAACGCGAAGGCATGACAAAAGAAGAATTCAAAGCACTACTGGACCGATATGTTAAAGGAGAGTGCTCTACCGCTGAGCAGCAATATTTCGATGACTTTTATAAGGCTTTTCAGAAAGATGATTCATACTGGAAGGACTGGGAGCTTACAGATCGCGATCGCATCAAGATAGCGCTATACCAGTCGCTGACGAACGCGATGGATGAAAGTGAAACTCCTGGTGAAGAAGTTGAGACAGCACCGAGAAGATCATACGCACGTACATGGCTCAACATTGCAGCATCTGTTATTATACTGGTAGCAGCCGGCTGGCTTCTCTATACTTCACGCACACGAAAAGAAGAAGTAAAGTATATAACACATACTACCGGTCGTGGCCAGCAGGCTGTGATCACGTTGCAGGATGGTTCCGTAGTAAAACTCAACAACAGCAGTGCTATTTCGTTTCCTGAGAAATTTACCGAGGGTAAACGCGAGATCACATTGCAGGGAGAAGCATTCTTCGAAGTAAAGCGTGATCCGGCAAAACCATTTGTTGTAAAGACGGGCGATCTTACCACGGCTGTGCTGGGTACTTCGTTTAACATCTGCGCCTATCAGCACAAGCCAATTGAAGTGACCGTAAAAACGGGTAGGGTACTCGTTGCAAATGCCCGAAAGCAAACCGACAGACTCGAGCTTCATCCCAATCAACAAATATACTTTGATTCCGAAAAAGCGATCTGGGAAAAACGCGATGTATCCCTCGAGCGCTACCTCGCGTGGACCGATAAAATTATATACCTCGACAATACAAAGATCGCAGAGCTTACTGACATACTGGAGAAATGGTATGATGTAACCATCACATTGGACAACAAGGCGCTTGGCAATTGTACTGTGAGCGGCAAATACAAAAGCGATCGCCTGACCAACATCCTCGAAGGATTGAAGATCATGCACGGTATCGAGTACCGTTTTGTCAATGAACGTGAAATTGTAATTAAAGGAAAACCCTGTAAACCCTGATGCCTATGCAATAACCATAACGCTATAAATACCGGGGGTGTTTGCTTCTGTAGAGAAGCAGCACCTGTATATAAAAAAGAAGCCCATCCGCTGCGGCAACAGGGATGGGCCGACAAGAAAGATTGTAAACCTTCATCGTCTACTTATGAGCTTGAAATTACTCAAAATATTGATGTTCGCATCAAAACAAATATTCTATGTTTTTGTGTGGCAATGTATAGCCATGCAGTTTTTGCTCGCGGAACCGTCCCATGGTCAAACCATACGGGAGGTAAAGATCGCTATTGACCTGAAAGAAGCTGGTATAACCAAGGTCTTCTCGGCCATTGAATCGAAAACAGATTATGTATTCGTATACCAGAGTTCTGTAAAAAAGGTAAAAGAGAAATTTACTTTTCAGAACAGCGATATAACAGTTGCAGATATACTTCGTGAAATATCACGGAACAGTGAATTGCAGTTCCGTCAGATTAACTATAACATTATTGTTTCCCGGAAGGTTGTGCCGGAAAAAGAGAAACCATTACTGATTATAAAAACTATACAGGGTACGGTAACGGATGCTGTTACCGGTGAAGTGATTCCCGGGGTAAATGTACTGGTAAAAGGTACAGCCACCGGTACTACTACAGATATGAACGGAAGCTATACCCTTGATGCCCCGGATGATGCTGTGCTGCAATTCAGTTTTATCGGGTATAAAACACTTGAACGTGCGCTCAGCGATCAGACTACATTAGACATTCAGCTATCTCCGGATTCAAAGTCGCTGGAAGAAGTGGTGGTTGTAGGGTATGGTACACAGAAGAAAGTAAATATGACCGGGGCGGTTGACCAGGTTACCAGTGAAGTGTTTGAGAATCGTCCCGTGCCGAACCTGACGCAGGGACTGCAGGGACTTATACCCAACCTGAATATAAGACTGGAAGATGGTAAGCCGATACAATCACCAAGCTATAACATTCGCGGAACGACTTCGATTGGACAAGGCGGTAGTGCATTGATTTTGATTGATGGTGTGGAAGGTGATCCGCGCCTGATCAACCCGCGTGATATCACCAGTGTATCCGTTTTGAAAGATGCAGCATCGGCCGCTATATATGGCGCGCGTGGTGCATTTGGTGTGGTGCTGATCACAACCAAGAAACCTGCGAAAGATCGCATGACTATAGATTATACCGCGAACTATTCCATTAAGAAACCAACGGCTGTTCCTGACCTGGTAACCGATGGCTATACATGGGCATCGGTNNAACAAGACGTTGAAATTTTCTCCCGAGTATCTCGCAGAGTTAAAGAGAAGATCGGAAGATCCAAGTCTGCCAAAAGTAGAGGTTGGACCTACCGGTGAATATGTATACTATGGAAATACTGACTGGTATAACGAGCTCTATAAAAAATCGAACAGCGCGATGGAGCATAACCTGAGTGTTTCCGGAAGCAGTGATAAGACAACGTTCTATATCACGGGGCGTTACTTTGATCAGAAGGGATTATTCCGCTATAATTCTGATGACTACAAGACCTATAACTTCCGGGCAAAGGGGTCTATACAGTTGCGTCCGTGGTTGCTGCTGGAGAACAATGCACAGTATTCTACCATGAACTATCACAACCCGCTGAACGTAGGCGAGGGTGGTGGTATATGGCGAAATATAGCAGACGAAGGACACGTAATGTCGCCTATGTTTAACCCGGATGGAACGCTGACCTATTCGGCTGCCTATACCGTGGGCGACTACTGGTATGGCAAGAATGGCATAGACATGGAGAACCGTGTACTGCGTAATACAACGGCTTTTACAGCAGATATACTCCAGGACAAACTGAGCTTTAAAGGAAACTTTACCTTTCAGAATACGGATGACAACCAGAAGGCTATACGCGTACCGGTGCCCTATAGCAGAAGGCCTGGCGTGATTGAATACGTTGGTACGAATACCAACGACATTAAAGACTCATACTACGAAACGCAATACCTGGCTACCAATTTCTATCTTGAGTATGAGAACACGTTTAACCTGAAGCACTATGTGAAGGCAATGGCCGGCTATAACTACGAGCAGTCAACCTATAAAGGTTTATCAGCACAACGCAACGGTCTTATTTATGAAGATGCGCAGGATATAAATCTTGCCCTCGGACAATCTATATCCACTGTTGGTGGTTGGGACAAGTGGAATATACTGGGTGGCTTCTTCCGCCTGAACTATATATTTAATGAGAAATACCTGTTGGAAGTAAATGGTCGATATGATGGTTCTTCCAAGTTTCCGGCCAATGAGCGCTATGCATTTTTTCCCTCTGTATCAGCAGGATGGAGAATTTCAAAAGAGTCATTCTGGAATGTATCCGATCGGTTTATTTCGGATCTGAAATTACGCGGATCGTATGGATCGCTGGGGAACGGAAGTATAGCTTCGTACGCTTTCCAGGAGAAATTTGCCATCGCACAATCCGGTCTTATACTCAATGGTGTTAAACCACAATATACCAGTCAGCCGGGTGTGTTGCCGGATGGTTTAACCTGGGAAACCTCTACTACGAAAAATATAGGCCTTGATCTCGCGATGCTGTCCGGACGCCTGACGTTTTCCGGTGATGCCTATATTCGCAAGACAACCGATATGTTTACCATTGGTATGACGTTGCCTGCTGTATTCGGAACCGATGTACCGAAAGGAAACTATGCTGATCTGAAAACAACAGGTTGGGAATTTGTATTGGGATGGTCAGATGAACTTACCGTTGCTTCAAAGCCTTTCGGATATTCGATTCGCCTGACACTCGCAGATAATCAATCCGAGATCTTACGCTATAACAACCCGGACAGAAAACTTACCGACTACTATGAAGGTATGAAAGTAGGCGAGGTGTGGGGTTATGTTACCGATGGCTTCTTTACTTCGGAGGAAGATATAAAGAACCATGCAGATCAGAGTCTTATCAAAGCTTCCAACTCCGGTCAGATTCTTCCGGGTGATATCAAGTTCAGAGATATAGATGGTAAGGTTGGTGCGAATGGCCGCACGATTATAGACAATGGTGCGAATACAGTAGACGATCCGGGCGATATGGTGATCATCGGTAACACGTCACCACGGTATACCTATGGGGCGCTTTTCAATTTCGACTGGAATAACTTTTTTCTCGTGACCTTTTTCCAGGGTGTAGGTAAACAGGACTGGTGGCCTGGTGCGGAAGCAGATTATTTCTGGGGACCGTATAACCGCCCCTATAACAGTATGCCTGAATCCATGCTGGACAACTATTGGACAGAGGAAAACACGGATGCCTACTTTCCGCGACTGCGTGGCTATACCGCACAGAGTACATCGCGTGAGCTTGGTGTGAAGCAAACTAAATACCTGCAAAATATAGCCTATATCCGGTTGAAGAATATACAGATCGGCTATAACCTGCCGCAGACACTTGTTGAACGTGTAAAACTAAACAGCGCACGTATATACTTATCAGGTGAGAACTTGTGGTCATGGTCACCGCTGTATAAAATAACACGCGACCTCGATCCTGAAAGCACAGGTCCTTCTGATAAGGTGCTCACAACAGGCTCATCCGGGAACGGAAATAATTACCCGATGCTGAAGAGCTATACCATCGGACTTTCTATTACGCTTTAATATTCATTCATCAGATTAGAAATCATAGATATGAAGAAATATAGTCTGTTGTTGCTGTTTGCTGTGTTGCTGGCAAGCTGCGACCTCGAGCAAGCTCCGGAGTCCACCACTTCAAAAAACGCTGTCTTCGGAAGTGAGAAGGGATTGGAGCTCTATGCGAATTCGTTTTATACTATTTTGCCTACGGCCAATAATATTCACCGTGCTGATGAGATGTCGGATTACGGAGCTCGCAGCCAGGCGCCCGATTACATTCGCGAAGGTGCTTTCGGACCCAGACAAAGTTCCGGCTGGGAGTGGCGTGACCTGCGCAACCTGAATTACTTCATCGAGAACTGTAACTATCCAAACATTGCACCGGATGTAAAGCGCCACTATATAGGTATAGCCCGATTTTTTCGCGCATGGTTTTATTTTGATAAAGTAAAACGCTTTGGAGATGTACCCTGGATCGGCAAGACTATGGATGTGAACGATCCGCAGTTATTCAATGGGCGTGATTCACGTGTGCTGGTGATGGACTCCGTGTTAGCCGACCTGGACTATGCTACAGCCAACATCCGTACCGTTAACGACAATACCCGAAGTCTCATAACAAAATATATAGCATACGCCTTCAAGTCACGTGTATGTTTGTTTGAAGGTACTTTCCGCAAGTATCATACGGAATATAGTCTGACCGGTACAGCTGCAGACTGGTTGAACAAATCTGCTGAAGCTGCTGAAGTTGTTATGAATGAAGCCGGGTTTAGCATTAGTGAAGCCGGTGGAGCAGGGAAGTCCTATAGACAATTATTTACCTCTAAAACTCCCGTGGGTTCAGAAATTATGCTGGCTGCTTTGTGTGATCCTACGCTGAGTGTTTTCAATGATGCAAACTGGTGGTGGACCAGTGCTACGTATGGTCCGCGTCTCAGCTTTACCCGTACGTTTATCAATACATACCTGAGCATCGATGGCACTCCGTTTACCGACAAGGCAGGTTATGAAACCATGACGTTTCCGCAGGAAGTGAAAGGTCGTGACCTGCGCCTGCAACAAACCATTCGCATGGGCGACTATAAACGCACCAATGCCGGTGTAACGGAGGCAGCGCCTCCTGTATTTTCCTATACCTATACCGGCTATCAACCAATCAAATGGACACTGGATGATACATACTACGATGGAGGTAGTCGTAACGATAACTCGATCTCAATTATACGCTATGCAGAAGTATTGCTGAACTATGCAGAAGCAAAAGCAGAACTCGGAACATTAAACGATGCCGATTGGACACGCACCATCGGAGCGTTGCGCAAACGTGCCGGTATAACCGCTGGTATTACCAGTATGCCTACCGTTGTAGATTCATACCTGCAGAACAATTATTTTCCGGATATTACTGACCCTGTAATTCTGGAGATTCGCAGGGAACGTGGTATTGAATTGGTATTGGAAGGTTTTCGTTTTTACGATCTTGTCCGGTGGAAACGCGGTGAACTGCTGACACAGGTATGGAATGGTTTCTATGTTCCGGCAGTAGACCAACCGTTGGATCTGAATGAAGATGGCAAGTTCGATGTGTGCTTTTATACAACAGCACCGCAGAATCCGCTGCCCGGTGTAACGTATGTAAATGTATCGCCTACAATCAGCTCCGGTGTTAACCCGCAGCAATTGTCCAATACAACATCCGGTGAAATTACGTGGCTCCGGAACATTGCCAGGAAGTGGTATGATGACGACAGGCAATACTTGTACCCGATTCCTGAAAACGATCGCCTGATGAACCCGGCGTTGGGACAGAACCCGTATTGGTAGATGAATGAAAATTAAACTGCAGGAACATTGCGATGGTACATACACACGTGGTGTTCCTGCTATACATGTATATAATGATGAGAAGTATGAAAAAAATAAGTGTTTGTCTGGTCTTTCTAATAGCAACCAGTATTGCATACGCGCAAACGTATCGTATAGCAACCTATAATGTGCGGTATGATAACAAAGGCGATAGTCTGAATCCGTGGCAGCAGCGTCTGCCGGTGATTGTGCAAATGATAAATTTTTATGACTTCGATATATTCGGAGCACAGGAAGTACTGAACAATCAACGCGAAGACCTGTCGAAAGCATTACCGGGTTTCGATTATATAGGTATAGGTCGCGAGGACGGAGATAAGAAAGGTGAATTTTCGCCTATATATTTCAAGACTGATAAATTCAAGCTGTTACAGAAAGGAACGTTCTGGCTCGCAGAAACTACCGATAAACCTGTGAAGGGATGGGACGCTGCCCTGCCACGCATTTGCTCCTGGGGACAATTTGAAGATCGCAAAACCGGACTCCGGTTTTTTATGTTCAATACTCACTTCGATCATCGCGGGGTGCAGGCGCGCAAACAAAGTGCGCAACTCATTCTGGACAAGATCAAGAGTATAGCGGGCAACGCTCCCGTGGTGCTTACAGGAGATTTCAATGTAGATCAATTTAATGAAAGCTATACTTTGCTGAATACGTCCGGGGTAATGAAGGATGCCTTTACTACGGCACCGATCAAGCTGGCCACCAATGGTACATTTAACAGCTTTGATATTACTACCAAGACTGATCGCAGGATCGATCATATATTCCTGACAGCAGCGTTTGAAGCGAAGCGCTACGGTATATTAACGGATACCTATAATGGTAAATTTCCTTCCGATCATTTTCCGGTAATGATTGAAGTAAGTTATAACAAAACATCGAAGGGAACGCGGTAATTCGTAATCCTGCAGAATCATAAAAGCACAGTATCATTCCGGTGCTGCGCTTTTAGTTTGGTGCTATATATAGCAAATACGTATCTACCGGGGGAGATAAATTTCAAATGTAGCGCCTTCGTTCACCTGGCCGCTTGCCTGGATAAAACCCTGGTGATTCTGCACGATCTTTTTGCAGATAGCCAGTCCTATACCTGAACCCGGAAACTCCGACCTGCCGTGCAGGCGATGAAAGAGGTTGAAGATCTGCGTAGCATGCTCTGTCTTAAAGCCAATACCATTGTCGGTGATAGTGATCTTGTGATAAGGTGTATGCACATCAGCATCATCGATGTCCAATGCAGAGCCCGGTATACTTTCATACCGGATAGCAATATGCGGTGCGCGTTGCTGATAACTATATTTAAGCGAGTTACCAATGAGGTTGTCGAACAACTGGTTGATCTGGAATGGTACGCCCAGTATTTCCGGAAGCGTATCGAATTCAATGCGCGCACTCTTCTCTTCAATGGTAACTTCGTGTGCGTCCACTACATCTCTCACTACTTTATCCAGCGATACCCATTCGAGGTTAGGAATGGTTGATGCCGTGGTAGAGTATACAAGCAGATCGTCAATCAGCACCTGCATGCGCTTGGTTGCAGTGATCGATCGCTCCAGGAAATCTTTTTCTTTTGGTTGAAGATCCCTCAGCGATTCATGCAGGTAATTATTAAAGAAAAATATTTTACGCAGCGGTTCTTTCATATCGTGACTGGCCGCATAGGTAAATTGTTCAAGCTGTTCGTTATACCGTTGCAGTTTATGATTGGCCTGCTTGAGCTGCCGGGTTCGTTTCTCAACTTCTTTTTCCAGCGCCTCGGTCATCATTTTCTTCTCTTCAATATCCACGCAGGAACCTAAATATCCTTCAAAGGTTCCATCGGATGTATACCAGGGTATACCATGTTCCAATATCCAACGGTATACTCCGTCATTTCGTCTGATGCGATATTCGATTTTATATTCTTCCCGTTTGTCGAATGCATGACTGTGGATCAGCAGGTATTGACTCAGATCCTGCGGATGTATACTTTTTTTCCAATCGGCCTCCGGCCCGGGATATATATAGCCTGTAAACTCGCGCCAGGCTTTATTAAAGAAGTTACGATTGCCATTCGGTTCGGCCATCCAGAATAAAACCGAAGTAGAATCGGCAGCTTTCCGAAAGCGATCTTCGCTTACCTGCAAAGCCAGTTCGGTATTACGAAGCTCCGTAATATCAACCAGCATATTAACCGCTTCGATAACTTTTCCGGTAGCGTCTACAAAAGGAGTAGGGTGCGGGAGTACGTGGCGCTTTGTTCCGTCCGGTCGTTCTATAACAATTTCTTTTCCATATACAGGTTTCCCGTCATGAAGTGCCACCGCCATCGGACAAGAGTCAAGTGCCAGGGGGGTACCATCAATACTATATATTTTCCAGGAGCCACACCACAGATCAACACCTATCTGCGGCGTACGCCCCCATAGTTTTACCGATGATTCGTTAAAGCTGGTAATTGCTCCTTGTGAATTGCAGGTATATACCGATGCCGGTAAACTGTCAATCAGCTGGCGGTGTCTCTTTTCACTTTCTTCCAGCGCGAGCTGCGATTTTTTTTGTTCCGTTATGTCGATGGTGAAGCAACGTGTATGGATAAATTTGTCGCCTTCCCAAAGTACATTTGAATTGATGCATACTGTTTTTATGCTACCATCTTTACAACGAAGGGAGGCTTCATATTGATTTAGTGTCTCCCCGTTACCGAGGCGGTTTAATACATCCGAGATTTTATCAGCGTGTACATGGAATTCAGAAATATGATGGCCTATATATTCATCGTGGCTATAGCCCAGCATGTTAAGTTCGGTTGCATTTGCCCAAAGTATAATGCCGTTTGCATCAACCCAGTGCATTCCGATGGCCACAGTATCAATGTACTGTTGAAAATCCCGCTCAAGTTCCCCGTTACGTTTTTTCTGGTCTGGTAGTGCATAAAAGCAATTGATAACTCCGGTAACTTCTCCATTTTCATTTTTCAATGGCGTTACGTTTGCCTGTACACGAATCTGTGAGTGATCGGGCCGCTCAATAAAGAACTGAATATCTTTTGCCGGTATGCCATTCTGCAAACAACGCGCTGTCGGACTTTTGTGATGGGGAATATATATACCGTCTGCGTTATACAGGCGATACGCTCCGCAGAACCGTTCGTCATCCTGGTGTGTCTCGGGGGTTCTTCCCCACAGTTCAACAGCCTTCTGATTGTACTGCCGGATTGTTCCGGTAATATCGCATATATAGGCACCCAGAGGCAGTACATCCAAAGGATAACTGTCTTTGAAAGAATATGCTGCATCCAGTGCTATACCCTGATCTATGTTGACTTTTAAAAAGTCAGTTAGGTTTTCAGTCTTCATGCTGATTGAAAGTTGACTAAAAAATGGGGGGAGTTCTCGAGATTCTTTTTGCCCATTGTGGCGAAAAAAATCCCCAGCTATGAAATCGTATATAGCCAGGAAACGTAAATCATTAGTTTCGAGGCAAAATTGATTGTATAGCTGGTTAAACGACAGTGTCTTGAGAAATAACTGTGCCAACAACGATGAGGCTACCAGCCAGGTATGATTGTCTCATCAAAGATGACTTGTCCAAACCGGGTACTGGATGCGGTTTACAACGCTTTCGGTAATACTTCCATTGAACAATTGGGCCAGTCCGGTTCGCGCATGCGTGCCCATGGCTACAAGATCAACTTGTTCTTCGCGTGCGTAGTCTATTATACCCTCAGCTTCACTGCTATAGCTGCTGACGTGAGTTTTATAGTTCTTTAATTCATAGTGTCTTGCAAAGGACTCCAACGCCCGATTTGCTTCGGTTTGATTTTTAAAATCAGAAGGCGTGTTGATGAGCAGGATGTGAAGCACAGCCTGAAAAAATTCCTGGAGCGCTTTTACTTTGTTCATGAAGCCGGGATGTTGAAGAGAGAGCGTACTCGGCAGCAGTATATTTTTAATGGAGGCTATATCCGGAGCCTGTCGTACAGCGAGTACCGGAATCTGAGCGTGCCGCACTACTTTCTCGGTGTTTGAGCCCATGAAGATCTCAGCCAGTCCGCTCGAACCCGTGGTGCCCATAACGATAAGATCTATACTCTTCTCTTCGCTATATTCGAGGATTCCGGAAAGAATATCGCCATTGGTTATATGGTAGGAGGAGCGAACGGAAAGCATACCCTGATCAGCTTGTAATGTCTCAAAATTTTTGATGCCTGCAGCTTCCAGATCGTCCAGCAGGGTAGGGTCCGCATAGGGTACACCACCGAGGCCCGGATCATAGATCACCGGTACATTGATGACATGCAGCAACAGCACTTCGCCATTGCTTTTCGCTGCTATGCTCACAGCAAGTTTGCAGGCTTCTTTTGCTGGAGAAGAAAAATCGCAGGGAACCAGTATTCGTTTCATATACTTTTTTTATCTGAATGTATCGTGATGTGTGCCTGCGTAAAACGACTTACGTCATTTCTGATTTCTGATATACATCAGGGAATTCCGTTATCAACGCAGATTACTTGTAAGGTACAAATAACAAAACCGGGCCACGCGGGTTGGCGATTAAAATGTCATTATAAAAGCGCATAATGAAGTGCCTGCTGTCCATTGTGTAATTTTGACGTAATGAACCGATTGTGTATTATTGATATACTGAATCCGTCATTTTCAACCTTGATACCACCCGCCATGAAAATCAGAAATATTCTATCCGTAGCAACACTCGTGTTGGTAACAGCTTCTTATTCATCAGGTCAAAAAACGCAACGCGTGGTAAACAATTTTCCGCTGGCCACGGGTAAAGATGTAGCCGTTGCGCAAACTGCCTACGGAAAAGTAAGAGGCTATATTCACAGCGGTATATATACCTATAAAGGGATTCCGTATGCAAAGGCGGAACGGTTTATGGCACCGGCAAAACCGGATGCGTGGCAGGATGTACGAAGTTCGCTGACGTATGGTCCGGTGTGTCCATTGATTGATCCTACTACGAGCGTGAGCGATGAAGTTGAATTTGTATTTCATCACGACTGGGGATATCCGAACGAAGATTGTCTGCGGCTCAACATCTGGAGCCCGGGTATAGCTTCTGCCACGGACACCAAAAAGCGGCCGGTACTCGTATGGTTGCACGGAGGCGGACATACAGCAGGCTCTTCACAGGAATTACCTTCGTATGATGGCGAGAATCTTTCGCGAAAAGGAGATGTCGTTATTGTATCGATAAACCATCGCCTTAACGTTCTTGGGTTTCTCAACCTGGCTGCTTACGGTGATAAATATAGCGCATCGCCAAACGTCAGTATACTGGATATCGTGGCGGCACTCGAATGGGTAAAGGGAAATATAGCGAACTTCGGTGGCGATCCTTCCAACGTTACGATCTTTGGACAATCCGGTGGTGGCGGTAAAGTAAATACACTGCTGAATGCTCCTTCTGCTAAAGGACTTTTTCATAAGGCCATTATTCAGAGCGGTGGTCTCGGACTAAATTTTCAGGACAAAGCCACGACCGCGCGTGTTGCTGCCGCTGTACTTACCGAATTAAAATTAAAACCAGCACAAGTTGATTCGCTTCAAAAAGTACCGTTTTCAATTTTAGCGGCTGCCGCAAAAAAAGCATTAGCTAAAGTAAATGAAGAACTGAAGGCCGAAGGTAAAAGTGCCGGAGTATTTGGTTTGACTTGGGGGCCGTGTCTCGATGGTACATTTCTACCGTATCAACCATCCGATGCGCAGGCAAAAGCATTGTCAGCCAATATACCGTTGATGATAGGCTCCACTAAAAATGAATTTATGAATTCGCTGCGCATGCCAGAGTTGAGACAGGGCTCGGATAATGATATGCGTAATTTTTTGCAGAAGCAGCTGGGCGAAAAAACGGATGCGTATATCCAGGCCGTTAGAAAGGCTTATCCGAATGATAAAAAGCCGACAGACCTGATCGATGTAGATGATCTGTTTCGAAGAAGTGCAATTCGCATGGCCGACCTGAAAGTAGCAGCCAACGCTGCCCCGGTATATATGTACCTGTTTACATGGCAGTCACCGGTAATGGATGGCAACTATAAAGCTATACATTGTATCGAGATCCCATTTGTATTCAACAATATAGCGCGCTGCGAAGAAATGACAGGCGGAGGGAAGGAAGCATATGTACTGGCTGACAAGATCAGTCTGGCGTGGATAAACTTTGCACACAGTGGTAATCCCAATCATAAAGGTTTACCCACCTGGCAAAAGTATACACCGCAGAACGGAGCGACTATGATCTTTGACAATACCTGTGTTGAAAAGTATCACCATGACAAAGAACTGCTCGCGCTGACACCGGATCGGGTGCTGTGATCTGCAGGGTATATGTCGATGACTGTTTAAAGAAAATGATCTGGCCACATTAGGAATACATTTTTGCGATAGCGATTATATATAGACGCCAGGAGCCTCACCCGTAAAGTGGCAGCTGTGTTGTGCCATGCCAGCCAGGCAGGAATGATATTTTCGGCAACTGCCGAATAACTAAAAGATTTTATTATGAGTACATTCAGCAAGCAATCCTATCTGGAATTATTGGATGAACTGGTTATGGGTAAAACAAAAGAATTTACCTGGGTGATTGATCGCGAACCAGGACAAGGCATTACCGGTACAATCGAACAACTTTCAGCCGAAGATGCATCTTTCGCTATTACCGAAGGAGGTAGTACGGTGGCGGCTCATACGGAGCATGTTCGCTGGAGTTTGCAGTTGGCACTTGCATTTTTTAAAGGAGAAAATCCAACCCCTAACTGGGAAGAGAGCTGGCGTATTAAAAAGGTTGATGATAAGCAATGGAAAAAACTTCAGAAAGATGTAAAGGACATTTATACGGCTATTCGGGCGGCTGTGGAAAAGCGTGATGACTGGAGCGATCCGAGGTTTGCGACTGGCACACTGGCTATACTGCCACACCTGAGCTATCACCTGGGGGCTATGAGACAGATGGTTCGCGTGTTAAACAGCAGTACTGAAAATAAGATCGGTCTTATGAGTGAGGCTTGACGAATTTCCTGAACAACGATACATAAAGAGGTACTGATACCATTTGATCAGTGCCTCTTTCGTTTTATATACCTATATGTGTACTATGGTTCTGTGGTTTTTATACTTCGATTAAGGTATATCTTGCAGAGATTATTTTATCTACTTTGGCCTTGTAAAAAATTATGTTTGCAAGGTGTCGGTTCAGGTTACTGTAATTTTATAGGTATATATAGTTTTACAAGTCAGTATTCTGCTTTCTGGCAGATTTTTCAACCGGTGATCTTAGCAACACTTGACGATTGTTAAACAATCCTGAACATTGTTGTTGTTCTTATGGTAATGGAAGATTTGAAAGTTTGGAAAGAGAATTTCAGGAAGCTAAAAGCCTATCATCAAAAATACGGTAGTTTCGATGTGTCATCCGAAGGCAATGACAAACAGTTAGCACGATGGGTAGAAAACATTCGCAAACATCCGGAGCGATTACCGGCCAGATCCTATAAAGCGTTAGTACAGCTCGGGTTTCCATTTCGGACTTCTACAGACTGGAACTCGATGTTCAGCAAGCTTGAAAATTTTTACAGGAAGCACGGACATATATATATACCACCGGATGAGCCTGCGCTCGAATCACTTTTCGATTGGACCACTAATCAACGATTGTCAAAGTCGGTTCTTACGGCTGCGCAAATACAGAAATTGAATAGTATACAATTTGATTGGGAGACACGAACGCATAAAGAAGCGCAGTGGAATGAAATGTACAGGGCACTCGTTGATTTTAAAAAGAAATATGGTCATGCCAAAGTACCGCAGGATTTTGAAGAGAACCGGGCGCTCGGAAGTTGGGTATCACGACAACGCAGCAGCAAGACCAGAAATATACTTACGCCTGAGCGTGTAAAGCTTCTGAACAAAACGGGTTTTCTGTGGAAGGAAGATATACTGAAGATGCGCGAAGACTTATGGGATAAGCGCTATAAAGAATTGATCCAGTATAAAAAAACACATGGACATATAGACCGGATACAAGTACGCAAAGATCATTTTCAACTGGGCTTATGGATTGAGACACAGATGAAGGGACAAGGTAAATTATCGTTGCAGCGTAAGAAGAAACTGGATGCTATCGGATTTGCCTGGGAGAAGGAAGACTTTGCAGAGCAGCGTTGGGAAGAGATGTATACGCAGTTGAAAGCTTATAAGACTAAGCACGGTCACTGTCAGGTAAAGCAACGCGAGAATTTTAAACTGGCTGTGTGGCTTCAGCGAAACAAGCGCGATAAGAATAAGATTAGTGCTGAAAAGCGAAAGAGGCTCGAACAATTAAGTGTAAAGTGGCCGCATGAACTTTTCCATGAAACCTGGGAAAGTATGTATCGCGAATTAAAGAAATTTAAAACGGAACATAAACATTTGATTGTTCCGCGTACTGCTGCAAGACTATATGAATGGATCCAGACGCAGAAGCGACTTAAAGCTGAGGGCCGCTTGAATAAAACCCGCGACCAGAAATTAACCGCGCTTGGATTTATATGGAAAGGAGAGGCCGGAGCGCAGAAGCTGAAGACCTGGGATGTGATGTATACCCGGTTTGTAGCGTTTAAGAAGAAGCATGGTACCAGGTATCATCTTAAACTAAAGGAAGATGCCGAACTGGACGAATGGGTTAGACTTCAATTGCATAGCAAGGGTAAACTTTCGCCCTATAAGAAAGATAAACTCAATGCTATAGATTTTCTGTGGGATCGCAGCGGGCGTTACTGGGATGAACGCTGGGAGAAAATGTACGATGCTCTTATCATTTTCAAAAATAAACATGGTCATTGTGATGTGCCGCAGAAGTATCCGGCCAATCAATCGCTTGCCAGTTGGGTAAACGGGCAACGCATGAAAAAACTGTCGGCCGAGAAAAAGAAGAAACTGACAGCAGCAGGTTTCTCCTGGAAAAACGAGATCGCAGAAAAACGGTGGCAACAAAGAATTGACGAGTTTCTGGAATATAAAAAATCAAAGAAGCCTGTACCGCATCATACACCGCTCTACAGCTGGATATATCAGCAGCGGAAGAATTTTAAAAAACTATCACCGGATAAGAAAGCCGTTTTACAACGCGTGAAGATTGTGTGATTTAGAATTAGAAGATTGAAAGATTGAAACGTTCAGGCTGCCGTTGTCTCTATAATTTACTCGCTTGCTATATTGGATAAGCCGAAGGGTAATTCGTAAACCCGAAAGATCAAACGTATGTATTTGATCCGAACGATCCGGTTGTGCCAAAAAATATCGTACGGTCACGGGTATATTGGACAATCTAAATGCTGCTGAAGGACTGGATACCATAGAAGTTTTGGAATATAGTCTTGTAAAGCAATTCAAAATCTTTTGTATACAAAACCTGGAGATCTCTGCAGATACATTTAACGTAGCAAATATGCTCAACAAGAAGTGGGGAACTACCGAAACCCTGGGCAAACAGAATCTATATACATTACGAAGCTTTGATACGGCAATAAAAAACTTTAACTATGATGTAAATCCGAATACAGGTGTAATTACACCATCTGGTAATCCATTCCAGGTGCAGATCGGTGTTCGGTATGGTTTTTAAAACAGACAGATTTACCTTATGAGATTAATTGAAAAATTGTTTATGAGAAGATCATTGGCGCTCGTATGGTGTGTACTGCTGATACATGGTTATGGCATGGCACAAACCAACGGTCAGGCTACTGTATACCTCACAGGCTATACATGGAGCAAGAGCAACGCGGCCGTAGGCTATGTAAAACTTCGGAAGGGAGAGATAAAATCAATAACGATCGGAGGGGAGTATCAATCGGCATTCAAGATCAGTAAAGATCACCAGTTGTCGGTTCGTGCTGATAAATGGAAAGCAGGAGCAATGTATGCGGATGTTGTTGTTACTGTTAAAACTGCATCCGGACAGGAATCAAATACATTCAGAATTGTGAAGGATGATTTTATTCGTAACAAGGTAATTGCCCATCGCGGTGCATGGAAGAACACCGGTGCAACCGAAAATTCCATCGCTGCTTTGAACCATGCTATAGCATTGGGGTGTGAAGGAAGTGAATTTGATGTACACATGTCGGCAGATTCACTCCCGGTAATTAATCACGATGCATCGATACAAGGTGTCTCCATCGCCAAAACCAATTCGAGTGAATTATTGACGATGAAACTTTCCAACGGAGAATCACTCCCCACACTGGAGAATTACCTGAAGGCAGGCATGGTGCAAAATAAAACAAAGCTTGTCCTCGAGATAAAACCATCGGAGCTTGGTAAAGAAAGTTCACTGGCATTAACACATAAAATTATAGCGCTGGTAGAGAAGCTCCAGGTACAGGCGTGGGTAGACTATATTAGTTTTGATTACGATGTATGCAAAGAAGTAATGAAGCTTGCACCGTATGCCCGGGTTGCCTATCTGAAAGGCGATAAAAATCCTGCCGAGCTTGCCGCAGACAAATTGTTTGGACTGGATTATCACTTCAGTGTTTTGCAGAAGAATCCGGATTGGTTAACCGATGCGAAAAACAGAAAGTTAACAATTAACGTATGGACTGTAAATGATAAACCGGTGCTGGAAGAATTACTCAAGCAGAATGTAGACTTCATTACTACCAACGAACCTGAACTGTTGCTTTCGATGCTCAAGTGATAGATCGATAAATCTATACAGGTATAAACAAAAACGAAGAGTACTGCGGTCTCTTCTTTTTGTTTTTACTAAAAGCAAGAGACCGTCCTTTTGGGACGGCCTCTGGCGGTTAGGAAAAAATTAACTATCAAATTATCTTTTGATCACACGCTGCTTGGCAACTTTACCATCGGCATTTACAGTAAGTATATATATACCGGCAGGAATTCTGGTTGATCCTAAATTAAGCGCGATCTCTGATACATCCTGTTGTACATCTTCAAGAACTGTGTAACCGTTCATATCCTGTAACACGATTGATACATTCTCGCTTTGTTCAGTCAACGTCAGGTTCAGTCTGTCAGTGAAAGGATTCGGGCTCGCTTGTACAGAGGCAACACCAGTTGTTTCTTCAGTTGTCTCAAATTCTTCTTCTGCAGAAGCTGTGCGTGCTGTCGTAGTAGTTTGTGCAGTTAATGCTACGATCTCGATACCATTTACCTGTGGATTACCTACCGAGCGAACGAAGTCCAGATCAAGTGTACCATCGGTTACCGTTACTTCAAATTGCTTCTTCAGCGCGTTCATACCTGCCTGAGCATAGATATCGATGTTGCTCACTTTGCGTGTACCTTCTGCATCTACGTGGAACACACGTGCACCTGCTGTTTTTACACCACCTGCATACGGTGTTTCTGCGAAGTATAGATTTACCTGGTAAGTTCCGTTTTGAACCGGGAAGTTCCATGCCATAGTCGTACCACCGTAGTTAGGAGAGTAGCGGTTAGGACCGAACAAGTTGTTAGGTGCACCCGTTGTGTTTGTACCTGACCAGCTTGAACCACCCGCTGTATAGTTTGCACTCGCAGCATCAAGATATTGAGACTTGCCAGCTTGTGTATCAGTAGTCCAGTTGATCGGGCTTGCGCTGATCGATGTTCCACCGGTGTTGATTCGGAAGATCGGAGTAGCTACTGCTACCGGAGGTTTCGCTGCATCGTTCACCGTTACAACTACATCGTCATACGCAGAAGCGCCAGCGTTGTCTTTTACTGTAAGTCTGAAGGTATACGTTCCCACAACCAGTGCAGAAGCAGAGAGCGTTGCTGTTGTTGCTCCACCCAGTGTTGCAGCAGGACCGCTTTGTTTTGTCCATGTATAGGATGCTATAGATCCATCAGCGTCAGCAGCAGTTCCTGTAAGTGATACGATTGCTGTAGGGAGTGTTATCGTTTTATCTGCACCTGCATTTACAGTAGGCAGTGCGTTGCCGGCAGCCTGCAATTCGAATGCACCGATATCATATACACCACCGGAAGGTCTTGCTTTGCTGTCGAAATCGAACGTTACACCGTATGTAGTAGTCGCTGTACCTTTGTTCAATGCTGGTGACGTGCTGAGTAAGTGGAAGTCGTTGGAAGCAGCGTTGACAAATTTAGCATCGGCAATGTTTGCGCTGTAGTAGTTGTTCACTTCTTCCATTTTAACTGTAGAAGGAGATTTGTTTACATATACACCGGTGCCTGGCTTGATAATGATGTTGTTGATGAAGTGGTTCATAGCTACGCGTTCTGCTGCGATCTTCAAACCATCGCCACCCGGAGTGATGATTGTGT
Source organism: Flammeovirgaceae bacterium UBA5867 (assembly GCA_002432545.1). Taxonomy (GTDB): domain Bacteria; phylum Bacteroidota; class Bacteroidia; order Cytophagales; family Cyclobacteriaceae; genus Ohtaekwangia. The sequence continues at coordinate 29,292 of DJFR01000255.1, forward strand.
TGTTGATGAAAGAGAAACCTGAACCGAGTGTACCGCTTGTTGTAGCATCGTCACAATATATACCGTTGCTACCTGCACCGATGATAATGTTGTTGTAGATTATGTTGTCGCCTTTACCTTGTACGATGATACCGTTACCAGGACCGTTCTTGATAATGTTGTTATACATTTTACCACCTGTACCAAGTCCAATCTGCACACCGTTGTTCTGATAATTAGCGAATGGATCCTGTCCGAAAAGTTCGATGTCATTATTATAGATTTCGCAACCTGATGAAGCTGTACCAACCTGGATTGCTTCACAACCTGTGCGCTTGATGATATTCTTATATACTTTGCAACCGATGATGTCGTGAGGATAAAGTGTTGTACCCGTGCAGGAAGTGTTACCAGTCCAGCCATTATAGAAAGAGTTACCGATATACATACCTTCACCCGTTACATCGTGCACATAGTTCTCGTGGATCACAACATTATACATTGTAAATACACCGCGGTTAGCTGTCAGATCGCAACGTGGATCTGTTTTCGCCATGATACCGGAGAAACCAGCACCGGCTACTTCCACGTGATCTACTTCAACATCGGAGCTTAAGTCTGTTACTACAAAAGCGTTTGATCCTGATTTAGAAGTTTTGGCGCGGATACCATAATTAGTAGCGGCATCCCCCGTTCCTGTTACTCTGAAGTAGCGGCTTGCCGAAAACCACACCGCATAACTTTTATCTGTGTTCTCTATATTAACGAGTCCACCGCAATTCTTTATTATAACTGGCTTTGCTGCAGTACCAACTATATTTGAAAATCTCAATACACTTCTGTTACCTGATTGTATACAGATAACATCCCCTGGCTGAATGGATAAAGCCTTCCCATCAACATTCGTCTCCGTCAGTCCTACGGTGTATTTACAATTACAACTTTGCGCCCAAGAAAGACGAGCAATAAGAGACACAACCACCACTAAGACAATTTTCAACATCGTTCTTGCTTTCATCACTTTATATAGTTTGTTACCACTTAGTTTCTTCACCAGCACCTTGCTGATTGAAAGTTTGATGATGCAAAGCTATTCTCGGCCGAAGAGTTAATTCCGTTTCATATCCGCATCGGCTTACATGCGATAGAGATATGTTTAGATTTTTACCCAAAGCACAATTGTGAGCGAAAGTATAGATGCACGAAGAATATATTTGGACAGTTGAGAGTTGATTACGTACCGAGGTTAATTAAATACATATAGATATGGTCGATGAAATGAGAGTCGTTCGTGAAGGGTGCGTATTTTTAATTTTACTTTGGGATGTCACACAAAAAACGCTGGTACGTTTAACTTGAACACATGTAAAATTTTTTGTTTCAGTTAAGGATGAAATTCAAAATGTACTGATGAGTCTGCATAAAAAGTGTGTCAATTGCAGATAAGCGAAATATAAAAGTGTGGAGTCACATCGGTATTGTCTCATTTTTTTTAACGACCACTCTATTTATTACATGTGTTCATGTAGGCGAAGCCTAAGGCATGCGATTCACATAAAAATCAAAAAAGTATATATACAGGAAAAAAAGTACAAGGCGCTCGCATGACTTGCCGCGAAGAATTGTCGAGTGAAAATAAATTTTCTTTGAAAAGGAGCGGGTTTGTTAAAAAATGATGTGATTAAAAGCGGCTTTCCCGATATATACTTTGCTATATATCCTGATATATATATCGTGATCCTTACACTACAGCATCAGGGCACACTCAGGCAACTCCTGACCTTACGCGAGAAGAAAACAAGGGCTATCAGGGTTTTCCTTACTTATTGTGTATTACACCTTTATAACGGAAGGCTTAAAGTCTTTTTGCCTCCGATTACAAGTGGTGGAACAGCGTTCTACAAAGCATAAAAAGAAATTTTTTCACGCTGCGAATCTTTTTTTTCAGTTACCCGTTAAAATGACCGATCGGTCACTTATATTTGTGGCAGATTCAAGGGCAAATGACAAAAGCAGAGCGTACGCGGGAACTGATCATCACCAAGGCAGCGCCACTCTTTAATACAAAGGGTGTAGCGGGCACTTCGATGAACGATATTCTGGAGGTGACGAAGCTTGCCAAAGGCAGTTTGTATGTTCATTTTGAGGATAAGGAAGATCTGGCGCATGCCGTTGTTGATTATCACCTGGAGCGTTTGGGAAAAACAGTTGAATCCACATTGAGTAAAGCCGCGTCAGCACACGAAAAACTGCTGGCATACATTGATCTGTTTATGGATCCCGTAAATCCGCTGCTGGTGGGCGGTTGTCCAATGCTGAATTTTGGAATGGAGTCTGATGATACCGACCAGGTGATCCGAAAAAAAATATGTTTGTTCATGGATAATGGCGTGAAGATGATCTGCTCTATAATAAAGAGTGGAAAGGACAAGGGCGAATTCAGCACTGACTGGGATGCCAAAGAATTTGCTGTGAAAATGTTTGCAACCATAGAAGGAGGGATTATGATGTCGCGCGTTGCCGGAGATAACAAGACCATGAAAGTGATTGCCCGGGGTTTAAAAAAAGAAATTGAAGAGAACACCGCCTGATTTTTTTTGAATAGAAAATGACCGATCGGTCATTTTTGATAAAATGAATATGAAGTCTCAACACGAAAATTGAAAACAATGAAAAAACAAAAAGTATGGTTTATCACCGGGGCCTCACGCGGCTTCGGTTTCGAAATTGCGAAAGCAGCATTACGTGCCGGTGATAAAGTAGTAGCCACGGTTCGGAAGAACGCAGAGCAACTGACCGCATCATTAAAGGGAGGCAATGATCTGCTGGTTGTTGTGCTCGATGTAACGAATAAACAGCAAGTAGAAGAAGGTGTTAAAAAAGCGCTGACAGCGTTTGGTCGTGTAGATGTACTGGTAAATAATGCCGGATACGGTTTCCTCGGAGCTTTCGAAGAAGCAACGGATGAAGATATATTCAAACAATACAATACGAATGTATTCGGGTTGCTACACGTAACGCGTGCGTTGTTGCCACACATGAGACAAGCAAAATCCGGACACATCATTAACTTCTCTTCACTGTTCGGCTATAAAGCTTCAGCGCCCGGCTTCGGAATTTATGCATCAACCAAGTTTGCAGTAGAAGGTATATCGGAAGGGCTTGCCATAGAAGTTAAACCATTGGGTATTCATGTAACGTCTGTTGCACCAGGCATATTTGCAACAGACTTCCTCGCCAGCGACTCTTATATAGTATCTGAAAATACGATCGATGACTATGTTTCAACGGTGGGACAGATAAAAACTTTGGCTCCGCAGCTACACGGCAATCAGCAAGGCGATCCTGCAAAATTTGCACAGGTAATCATGGCGTTGGGGAACAGCAGTAATCCTCCGGTGCATCTGCCCATCGGTAAAGATGCTATAAATTCTTTCCGCGAAAAGATGGTGGAGACAGAAGCTGAAATAAAAGCATGGGAGGAAATTTCTGCAAGCACCGATCATCAACCCGTAGCGGCTTCAGCAAACGCTTAATACAAATCAATATAAACTCACATATATACCTATAGATAATATGAATATTCAGAACAGAACCGTGTTGATTACCGGAGGTGGTTCCGGTATCGGATTTGAAGTTGCCAGATCGTTAAGTGCCCTTGGCAATCGTGTAATTATTACCGGAAGGAATGAAGACAAGTTGCTGAAGGCATCACAGGCGTTGAAAAATGTAACAGCTATACGTTGCGACATCACGAAGGAAAGTGATGTGGTAAGTCTCACAGAAAAGATTAAAAAAGAATTCAGCGACCTGAGTGTCCTCATTAACAATGCGGGTGTAGCGCATGTACACAACCTGCATACGGGCAGCGATACATTTGGAATAGCCAACGAAGAAATCGAGATAAACTATTTATCCGTAGTGCGATTAACCGAGCATCTTCTTCCGGTATTAAAAGCTCAGCCAACATCGGCTATTGTAAATGTTACTTCCATTGTGGTGTTCGCTGCCGGAGCTGCTATTCCTACCTATTCAGCAAGTAAGGCCGCATTGCATTCGTATACACAGGTGTTACGAAATGCACTCTCGAATACTTCTGTAAAAGTTTTTGAACTGATGCCACCGCTTGTTAATACCGATATGGCAAAAGATATAGGAGGAGAAACGCTCGGTATACCCTCTGCAGAAGTGGCCAGCCAGTTGCTGACTGCTATACAAAATGATGCCTATGAAATTCACGTAGGCATGACAGCCGATCTATATAAAGTGTTTCTTTCTTCGCCTGAGCAGGCCTTCAAAGTGCTTAACCAGGTAGCGTAAGAAATAGGCTTGACAAAAAAGTGACAGACAAATTTGTAATGGCCAACGATGGTATATATAGCCATCCTGACCGGAACAAATTGTCTTCACTTGGTCAATATACCTTGTGATTGCGCATACTGACTGACACGCATAAAATTTTCATCAATGACGTTGAGCTGATCAGCGTATACACGCGGGGTTACGCCACTGATCGCTTTAAAATCGCGAATGAGATGCGAGGGATCATAATAGCCGAGGTCAAACGCCATCGTATCAACCGATCTTCCCTGTTTGGTGAAGTGTAGTATATTTTTAGATCGGACAATGCGTATATAATCTTTGGGTGCCATGCCAATCGTTTCAGTAAACACTCTTCTGAAATTTCGTGTGCTCATGCATACATGCGAAGCTAGTTTTGATAAGTCAGTATTTCCTTTGGTACGCTGAATAGTTTCAACGGCTGCACGAAGATTTTCCTTGTGGGCAGGGACGCGTTGATCTGTAAAGAATTTCATAAAGAATTTTTCTATGTACTCCCGCAGGATATCTGTATCCGATACGTCATTCAATGAATCAATCAGTGAATGGAGATTCTTGCCGAAAATTTGCTCTGCATTCACGAGCGAAGCACTATATATATCCATCCGGTCGTTGACGATCATGTTCTGACAGATCGGGTTGAATACGATACCCACCATGTGAATAGTACCTGTATAGTATAAGCTGAACTGCTTGCAGAATCCCCCAGCTAAAAGTGCATTGGGTCTTTGTATAGCTTTTTGATTTTGATCGGCATGAATCACCGGGCTGCCGAAATTCAGAATGAGCTCAAATGTACCGTCTGGTATAAGTAAATGTGGTCTTTGAATACTATCCCTGGCTTGTGATCGCAGTATATAAATATACTTGATCTGCAGTGACAGATGTCGGGGTTTGATCTTCTGCAGTTCCATTTGCGGAATGTAAAATGAAAAGAAACTTTTCGATAATTGGCCGTATTTTACAATCAATATTAAAAATAAACTTCAATATTTCGCGCTGCTACCAATGCTAATGAAGTATGGAAAATTTTACGATTGAAAAGTCGCTGGAGATTCTTTCGCGCACACCGGATGTTCTCCAGGCGCTACTGTCAAATCTCGGTAAAGATTGGACCATGATTAACGAAGGGCCAGACACGTGGACTCCGTTTGATGTGGCAGGACACCTGGTACACCTGGAGAAAACAGACTGGCTTGTGCGTGCCGAGATAATTCTTTCAGAAGGAAAAGATAAACGATTTGCACCTGTTAACCGTACCGTGCAGATCGAAGCGAATGCAGGAAAGTCGCTGGAGCAACTGCTGGGTGAATTCAAGGAACTGCGTTCTCAAAATATAGCGCTACTGAAATCCAAAAATCTGCAAGCGTCTGATCTGAGTCGAACCGGTATACATCCGGAATTTGGAGAAGTAACCCTCGCACAACTTTTGTCAACGTGGACCGTGCATGATCTGGCGCACCTGTCTCAAATTATCAGGGTCATGGCGAAGCAGTATAAAACCGATGTCGGTCCGTGGATTAAATTTCTGAGCATTTTAAAACCCTGAATCACTTTTTAGTTTAATATTTATAGCATTGCATCATTTGGCTACATGAAGAAAATACTTTTGATAACCGGTGCCAGTGCCGGTATAGGAGCCGTTACGGCAAGGCTTGCATCTCGAGCAGGGTATTGTGTGTGCATTAACTATTTACAGAATCATGCAGCAGCTACAACTATAGCAGCAGATATTCAGAAAGACGGTGGTGGAGCCTATATTTTTCAAGCGGATGTTTCAAACGAGACACAGGTGAAAACCATGTTTGAGACAATTGATCGTGAAGTCGGAGCCGTTACTGCTCTCGTGAACAATGCCGGTATCATTGAACCCCAGCAGAAGTTATCGCAGATGTCCGCAGCGAGACTGCATAAAGTTTTTGCTACAAATGTTATAGGAAGTTTTCTCTGTGTAAGAGAAGCGGTCAATCGCATGTCAACAAAAATGGGTGGTATAGGTGGCAGCATCGTGAATGTATCTTCTATGGCAGCAAAATACGGAGCACCGTTTGAGTATATAGATTACGCAGCAACAAAAGGTGCCATCGACACCATGACACTCGGCCTGGCAAAAGAAGTTGCTGAAGAAAATATTCGGGTCAATGCTGTGCGCCCAGGTATAATTTATACAGACATACATGCCAAGGCAGGTGAGCCCGGCCGCATTGAACGTGTAAAGGAATTTACACCCATGAAACGCGGTGGCCAGCCGGAGGAAGTAGCCCATGCTATTCTATGGCTGCTGTCGGATGAAGCATCCTATATTACCGGAACGTTACTGGATGTTTCCGGAGGACGATAAGCAAGGTATATCTGTATCAGGTACTTATAGCGTTGTCTCAATACTAACGGTAGGGCTATACTATCGCTCTTAAGTTCGTTTTATCCATTTGCTGTTCGGCACGCTGGGGAAGGGCAAAATGTGCCCGTAAAAAAATCCGTTTATCGGTTAAAAAATAGAACCTACTGCTGCATTTCTTTGTTCAGATGCAGATATTGCCCATTTATTTACACCACCCGGATGAAAATACTTTTTACATACCTTCGGAATTACAAAGGACTTATTGCGCTTGCGTTGTTGTTAGCTGCTACCAGTCAGGTCTTTTCGCTCCTTGATCCGCATATAACCGGAAAAATTGTTGATAACTTTATTGAGAGGCGTGATGCACAGACACGCGATGAATTTATAAAAGGTATTCTGTACCTGGTAGGTTTGGCCGTAGGAGCAGCGATGGTATCGCGTATAGCCAAGAATCTGCAGGATTATTTTACCAGTATCGTAGTTCAGAAGCTGGGCGCCAAAATGTATGCGGATGGCATTAAACATTCACTGGAACTGCCGTATCAGACCTTTGAAGATCAGCGAAGCGGTGAAACACTGGGTATACTACAAAAGGTGCGAACGGATTCCGAGAAGTTTATCACATCGTTTATCAGTATTTTATTTTCGAGTCTGGTAGCCATGATCTTCGTGGTAGTTTATTCATTAACAGTAAGCTATAAAGTTACACTGGTATATTTTGCATCTGTGCCGATCATTGCCGGAACCAGCTGGCTGTTGAGTCGTAAGATAAAAGCTGTTCAGAAAAATATAGTCAAGGAAACTACTTCACTGGCAGGCTCCACTACCGAATCATTGCGAAATATAGAGTTGGTAAAAAGTCTTGGACTTGCCCACCAGGAGATTGACCGGTTGAACAACACGACCTATAAAATTCTGGGACTTGAACTGAAGAAGGTAAAGTATGTTCGGGGCATGAGCTTTCTGCAAGGCACCACGGTTAACTTTATCCGCAGTGTAATGGTTGTGATCCTGCTTGTACTTATTTTCGATAACGAGATATCGGCCGGTAAATATTTTACATTCCTTTTCTATTCATTCTTCTTATTTACTCCGCTGCAGGAACTTGGTAACGTGATCATCGCTTTTCGCGAAGCAGAAGTATCGCTCATTAATTTCAATCGCATTCTTAATTTACCAAAAGAAGCCAAGCCGGAGAACCCTGTGTTGGTTGGGCGAATCAGCAACCTTAGCTTTACAAACGTGAGCTTCCGTCATCAGACGGCCAGTCGAAATGCCTTGAATGATATATCGTTTGATGCAAGCAACGGTAAGACTATTGCTTTTGTGGGGCCGTCTGGTTCTGGTAAAACTACGCTGGTAAAACTTCTGGTAGGACTATATCAACCGAAGGANNCAATTATTTTCAGGAACCATTCGCGAAAATTTACTATTTGTAAGACCGGATGCTACTGATGAAGAGTGTATGGCGGTATTGCAAAAGGCAGCGTGCCAGTCGTTGCTTGATCGTGCTGATAAAGGTTTGGACACGGTGATTGGTGAGGGTGGTGTTAAGGTTTCAGGAGGAGAGAAGCAAAGGCTTTCCATCGCGCGTGCACTTCTCCGCCAGCCGGATATACTGGTGTTTGATGAAGCGACTTCATCATTGGACTCGATCACCGAAGAAGAAATTACCGAAACGATTCGCGATATATCGGTTGTGAAAAATCATATTACCATTCTCATAGCACACCGTCTGTCCACCATCATGCATGCCGATAAGATCTATGTGCTTGAAAAAGGAAATGTAGTAGAGTCAGGCAGACATGAAGAACTGCTTCTTGAAAAAGGACTATACTATGCGATGTGGCGCCAGCAGATCGGGGAATCCGTAGAGCAGCGTGTCACCGTGAAGGTATAGATCGAATAATGCCGGTATATATAGTTGATGAAGTTGTCTCAGGAGATAACTTCATCAAACATGCGCAGGTAATTTTCGGAGTATAGATTTTTGTATTCTTTCACAAAGTGATCGTACCACGTTTTTTGCCAGCGAGTATTTTTCTTTCTTGTTTAGCACCGAACATTTGATGACGAGAGCCTCCTGGTTGATGGTGTCATAGATAAATACAGCATCAGCAATTTCCAGCAACAGCTTGTCATCTTTGCGACCATCAAGTTTCTGTGCGTATTCAATTAATGTATCTGGTTGGATATATCTGATTTAAAGGTGAAGGTAAATTTGTAGACATAGAAGCTGATCTGGCTTCCGATTATTACCTATGGCTTACCGGACAGAGTACACGCTGGTTTCATGGTGAAAGTGGTTTTGGTGCTGCCAATCCGGTACGTTAACACATATACTATATCCTGGGTGGTCGGACCAGGGATATACTTTCATCGCAGCAATTTTGATCCTATAAATTGAAGTCGGCAAACTCCGCGAAAAGAAGACAGGTTCGCCAGATTTATCTTGTGAATTTAGTGGAAGTACCTTTACTTGGCACAATGCCAGACAACGCTGCGTTTAACATCTATCCCAGTCTTTACGAGACCTATAAAAATTTAGGACTTCCCGTTGATTCCATCGATCAGTCGGTTGACTTTACCATCAACAACCTGGCAGCAATACACAACAATGCTCCTTTCAAATCGGGCGTATACCGGCCCAGCTATTTTTCATTTGTCTTCGTAAAAGATGCCCAGGGTAAATATATAACCGATGACCAGACGTTTGAGACAGTACCCGGCACGATTTACTTTACAAACCCGGGACACCTGAAAGCATTTGAGTGGTTCCGTGTGCAAGAGTTATACCTGATCACCTTCAGTGAATCATTTTTAAAAGAGAATGTCCATCCGGAAATCTTTGAAGAGTTTCCATTCCTGTTAGCAGAGACCGTGCGCCCGCGTACACTCGATCCTGAGGCATTCGCAGAGTTTGAAAAACTATACCTGCAGATCCTCCGGGAATATAAAGGCACATCGCCTTTCCGAAAACGCATCATTGGTAATTTGTTCGTTGTGTTGTTGCTGAAGATCAAAGAGTATTTCTGGTCAGACTATAATCCTATATATGAAGGCAACCGGAGTTCGCAGATTGTAAAAATATTCAAGGAGAATCTCGAAAGACATTATCGTGATCTGGCGGAAGGAAACGTGCAGACAGTTTTTCAGGTGCAGGATTACGCGCGACTGCAAAGTCTCAATGCGAACTATCTCAGTAATGTGATCAAGACAAAAACCGGTAAAACGATCAGCGTGTGGATAGCCGATAAAACGATAGCCGAAGCAAAATCCTTGTTAAAGAATTCATCCATCTCCATAAAACAGGTAGCCTTCCGGTTGGGATTCAGCGAAGCCAATCATTTCAGTAATTACTTCAAGAAGTATACGAGTCTTACGCCCAACGCTTTCCGGAAAACACATTGATATAGTATAAGCTTTCAATTTTACAGGAAGTCCTGTAATATCTGTACTTTTTGAGCAGGGTGGTTGCATGACCTTTGTTTCATCAAACAAAACAAAAGTCAACAACATGAACTCACTAAAAAACAAAACGGCAGTCATCACCGGATCTGCACGTGGTCTCGGAAAAGCTATTGCCGAACGTTACGCAGCACTCGGTGCCAACATTGTTATCAACTACTCACGCGATTATGCATCCGCAGAAGAAGTTGTCAGAAACATCAAAGCCATGAAAGCTAATGTTATCGCTGTCAAAGCTGATGTAACAAAAGCAGAAGAAGTAAAGTATCTTTTTGAAGAAGCGAAAAAGACATTTGGCAAAGTTGATATTGTAGTTGCCAATGCCGGTATAGAATTGATCCAGGTGCCGGTAACTGAATTTACCGAAGAACAGTTCGATCGTGTCTTCAATATTAATGTGAAAGGTGCGTACCTAACACTTCAACAGGCTGCACGTGATATTGCTGATAATGGAAGAATCATCTATATATCTTCGAGTACAACTACATCACCGGTGCCTGGCATGGCCGTTTACGGAGGTAGTAAAACAACACCGAAGTATCTCGTGGAAATACTCGCGAAAGAAATAGGACATCGTCAGGTAACGGTCAACTCGATCATACCCGGCCCGGTGGAAAATACCGGAGTGTTCGTGGAGATGCAGAAAGAAGATCCGTTTTATAAAGAGCTGCTCAACGGTTCCCCTATGGGGCGTCTGACAACTGTGCAAGACGTTGCCGATGTTGCTGAGTTCTTTGCAAGCGATTTATCCGGATTTGTATCCGGACAACACCTGCTGGTAAACGGAGGATCAATCTATTAACATCCCGGGCCGAGTGATCTGTGATTTGTATAGGCAATGCTGTAAATTCTGTACTTCATATACCATCCCGACACCTGACCTTTGATTTAACATTACGTTTATTAACAATAACAAAAACACACAAATGACTATGAACACTTTAAAAAATAAAATTGCCATTGTAACCGGAGCCTCTAAAGGTATAGGGGCATCAGTAGCCAAAACACTGGCGGGTGCCGGTGCTACAGTAGTAGTAAATTATGCAGGCAGTAAAGATGCTGCCGAGCAGGTAGTGAGCGATATAACGTCCGGTGGCGGAACGGCTGTCGCGATACAGGGTGATGTGAGTAAGGCCGGTGATGTAAAGAACCTGTTCGCCCAGACTATATCCCGCTTCGGTCGTGTAGATATACTGGTAAACAATGCCGGTGTGATGATCACAAAACTGATTGCCGAGACAACTGATGAAGAGTTCGACAAACAATTTAATACCAATGTGAAAGGTGTATTCAACGCCTTGCGTGAAGCAGCAACACACCTCGCCGACAATGGGAGTGTCCTAAACTTTTCTACATCGGTTAATCGCATTATGTTACCAGCCTATGGGACATACGTAGCGACCAAAGCAGCCGTGGAACAACTCACACGTGTATTTGCCAAAGAGGTTGGTAAACGCGGTATCAATGTAAACTCTATATCTCCGGGGCCAACCAATACCGAGTTATTTACCAATGGAAAATCAGAAGAAACCATCAGTCGCCTTGCGTCACTTTCCGCGTTCAATCGCATCGGTGATCCACAAGATATAGCTAACGTTGTTCTGTTCCTGGTAAGCGATGAAGCAAAATGGATCAGCGCGCAAAATATAGGCGTGAACGGAGCGATGGCTTGAGAGAAGCTGGGAGCCTTTAGCTGTGCGCTGCGAGAGCGGGAGGAAAGGAGACTGTTGCTGCTTTTGGCTTCTGGTTGCTGGCTACTGGAGAAATACAGGATATATATCGGTGGCAAATAGCGCAGCTACTAATGTCAATCGTTCACCTACACGGAATCAAACCAGCAGCCGGTAGCTAGCAGCTATGTAACATGTTCCTGAAAAAATATAGAGCAGCAAAGACACAGCTACTAATATGAAGCATTCCAACTGTAGCTGGCAGCCAGCAGCTTTTTACTATATTACTGCTCTTTAAAACCATTCATGCTATGTTCAGCAAATCTATTGACCGGAGAAAATTCATACAGCAGTCGAGTTCACTTGTGGGAGCAGCTTCGCTTTTTGCGTTGGGCGTTGATGCCAGTCCGCGTGCATCGTCTTTGAAAATGGGATTGCAACTTTTTACAGTTCGCGATGCTATGGCTAAAGATGTGCAGGGCAGTTTAAAAAAGATAGCATCGGTCGGCTATCAGGATCTGGAGACCTATGGATTCGACCC
>DJFR01000166.1:0-258 GCA_002432545.1 Flammeovirgaceae bacterium UBA5867
CTGCAAGTATATAGATATTCCGCTTCAGCATGGATCGACAAACATGCTGCAGCTCATGCGCAGAGGTATAACGCGCGAAAAGACAGAACAACTGCTTGATACGATTCGTGAGAAAGTACCCGGCATTGCCATTCGTACTACGATGATCGCAGGTCACCCCGGTGAGACCGAAGCTGAGTACCAGGAGATGTTGCGCTTCATTGAGAAATCCAGGTTCGATCGTCTTGGCGTGTTTGCTTACTCGCACGAAGAAAATAC
>DJFR01000166.1:266-561 GCA_002432545.1 Flammeovirgaceae bacterium UBA5867
CTCAATCAGCAGAAGATCGGCAAGATCTACAAGACATTAGTGGATCGTAAAGAGGGCGGTGCATTTATAGGACGAACCGAATTCGACTCACCGGAAGTTGACAATGAAGTGATCATTCACAGCACCGATAATTATGTACGCATTGGTGACTTTGTAAATGTGAAGATCAAGTCTGCAACCGAGTTTGACCTTACCGGAAGCGTAGCACAATAAAGTTTGTTAATGATATAGGCAGCAGGTGGTTTGCTATACTTTGCTTACTATGTCATTAACATCTCGTTAACAAAATTTTGCT
>DJFR01000166.1:574-4520 GCA_002432545.1 Flammeovirgaceae bacterium UBA5867
TTGTGAATTCACGTACCACCAATCCGTGTTATTAACGTATGCACCTTGAGAAGATTCCCTTCGCTGAGACGCGATCATTCAGTTCATTTTTCCTTGACTACATTCAACAAAAAGAATCTCTCAAGCCATTCTATAATCGGTTTCCTCTGCCGGAAAATTTTAAAGATCAGCTTGCCGACAAGCAAAAATCTTTTCCGATTGAGACACGCCACACGCTGGTAAAGGCTCTTCAGCAACAGTATATATCTGCACCTGCTATTCCGGCTGTTCAGCAAAACATTGAAGCACTGCAACAACCTAATACATTTACAGTTGTAACAGGACATCAACTCAACATCTTTACAGGTCCGCTATACTTCATTTACAAGATTGTTACGGTTATTAATACCTGTAAAAGATTAAAGGCTTTATACCCGAACTATAATTTTGTTCCCGTCTACTGGATGGCTTCAGAAGATCACGATTATAACGAGATCAAATACTTCAGGCTATATGGCAAGAAATATAGCTGGGGCACAAATCAAACTGGTGCAGTTGGAAGGTTTACCACGAAAGATCTCCTTCCATTACTCAATGAAATTCCGGGAGACATTTCTATTTTTCGCGATGCCTATACAAAAGGTAAAACGCTGAGCGATGCTGTGCGCCAATATGTGCATTCACTCTTTGGTAAGGAAGGTCTTGTTGTAGTGGATGCTGATAACGTTGAACTGAAATCAATCTTCAAAGACGTTATTCGTCAGGATATACTTGATAGCACCACAAAGAAACTTGTCGATCAAACGAACACAGCACTCGAAAACGAAGGTTATAAAATACAGGTATTCTGCCGCGATATAAATTTCTTTTACCTTGACAAAGACCTGCGCAGCCGGATCGAAAAGTCGGGCGATATATACCAGGTTGTTGATACAGACATTTCATTCTCCGCAGCAGAAATAAAGAAACTTATTGAAGAACATCCGGAGCGATTCAGTCCCAATGTAATTCTCAGGCCGCTATACCAGGAAATGATATTGCCCAACCTCGCGTATGTTGGCGGACCTTCTGAAGTAGTGTACTGGCTTCAGCTGAAAAATGTATTTGAACATTTTCATACACCATTCCCGATGCTCATGCCGCGTAACTTCGCGATGGTAATGGAGCATACGGTTATACGCAAGTTTGAAAAGACAGGGCTTGAATTGAAAGATCTTTTCGAAGANNAAAAACTATATCTTCAATCACTGGGTATTGAAGCATTCACCGCGTAATCTTACTGTTGGTGCTGAGCGCAAACAAGTACATGAGCTGTTTGAAGAGTTGAAGAAACGATCGGATGCTATCGACACTACGTTAACAGCATATATAGGTGCCGAAGGTAAACGGGCTCTTAATAGCCTGGAGAAAATAGAACGAAAATTACTACGCGCTGAAAAGCGACTGCATACGGACAAGCTCAACCAAATTGAAGCCGTAAAAGATATACTTTTCCCTAACGGCAGCCTGCAGGAGCGTACCGACAACTTCCTGAATTTTTATCAGCAAGACAAAGCTTTTATTGACAGGCTGATCGAAAAATTTGATCCGTTCGATTACCAGTTTAATATTCTTTCTTACAACAGTCAGCAGTAACTTGCACCATGACTAAAGCGGAACTGCGGAAAGTATACCTGGCAAAACGAAAGTCCATTTCAGAAGCAGAATATTTGCAGCGCAACCACCAGATTTGCGAAAACTTTTTTGCACACGTTGATCTGTCGTTCATTAAAGTATTACACACGTTTATACCGATCGAAAAAAACCGCGAGCCCAACACCTGGCTCCTTATCGATCGCATCCGAAGGGAGTTTCCGCATATACGGATATCCATACCAAAGATCAACACTCAAACCGGTGGCCTTGAAAATTTCTTTTTGGAAGGAATACATCAGCTCAAGCTCAACACATGGGGCATTATGGAACCGAAACAAGGTATACCTACGGAGCCTGAAAAAATAGACATGGTATTGGTACCCATGCTTACGTTCGACATGAACGGACAGCGTGTAGGCTATGGCAAAGGTTTCTATGATCGCTTTCTGGCAACGTGTAGACCTTCCGTTATAAGCGTTGGTCTCTCCCTCTACGAACCGGTAGAAATAATAAAGGACATCGAAGATCACGATGTCCCATTAACGTATTGCGTTACACCTACGCAAGCCTTTAGCTTTAAATCGTAAGCGATATACTCTTATACCGAAGGTTCCTGCTGACTCAGGCAGTGGAATGATCCGAGTCCCCAGATGACATCCAGTGAATCAAGGCCTATAACTTTTCTATCAGGGAAAGTTTTCTGAATGATCTCTACAGCCTTATCATCATTCTTATCGCGGAATGTTGGCACCACAACATACTTGTTGCTGATATAGAAGTTAGCATACGATGCCGGCAGTCGCATATCTTCATACACAATAGCTTCGGGCATCGGCAATTCCACTATATTCAGTTGCTTTCCATTCTCCAGACGAAGTTTACTCAACTCCTTCAGGTTGTCGCGCAACGGCACATAGTTTTCATCGGCTCTATTAGTTTCAACCACAGTAACAACGGTGTCTGCATTTACAAAACGCGTCAGGTCATCGATGTGTCCATCGGTATCATCTCCGAGTATACCATCGCCCAGCCAGAGTATATTTTCTACTCCGTAGTAATTATATAAAAACTCTTCAATCTGCTTTTGATTGAGATGCGGATTACGGTTTTCATTCAGCAAACATGATGTAGTGGTAAGCAACGTTCCCTTACCATTAAATTCTACCGAACCACCTTCCATTACTATACCCGGATATAGCACCGGTATATTATAGTGCTTCGCGATTAATGTCGGAATGTTATCATCGAGATCGAACGGAGGATATTTACCTCCCCAGGCATTATAGCCCCAGTCTACTATAATCTTTTTATGCTCTGCATTCGGGTTTAGCAAGAACGCAGGACCATGATCGCGGCACCATGCATCGTTCGTTGGATGAATAAAAAAATTAACGTTGTTAAGATCAGCACCCGCTTCCTGCACATAGCGCAGTGCTTTTTGTTTCATCGCTTCATCAGCAACGTTAACATTTACCTTCTCTCCTTCTGCTACCAGCTTGATGAACTGTGCATATACCGGATATATAGTTGCAATTTTCCCGGGCCATGAAGCTTCCTTGTGCGGCCAGCTTAACCAGGTGGCATCGTGCCTGGCAAATTCTGCGGGGAAATAGTAGCCGAGCTCTTTGGGAGTTTTAGAGTCCGGAAGTCCGAAAGTCGGGAAGTGTGAATTGTTACTCATGTATCAATATATACTTTGGAGGATTGATTTAGAAATGCAGCTGTGGCACAGAGGTTCACAAAGGAGACACAAAGGGCCACAGAGTTTTTAGTTGACGATTCTTTTTATACCACTCTTCAATAGTGCAACGTGAAAGTTAATCAGCAAGCCAAGTTTGTAGTTACCCAATCGCATATAGGTAAGAATCTGTGCAGTATGTACATCGGTAAATGCTTCAACAGTTTTGATTTCAATTACTATTTTGTTCTCAACCAATAAATCAAGTCTATAGCCGTGCTGTAGCTTCACATCTTTGTAGACAACCGGCATTGGTTTCTCCTTTTCAACACTATAGCCACTTTGCGCAAGATCAAAATATAGGCATTCGCGATAAGCAGACTCCAGTAATCCTGGCCCTAAGGTTTTATGCACCTCTATTGCATGCCCTATAATTTTACTGGACAACTCATTCTCTAACATTTGGCTAACGGCTTTGTGAAACTCTGTGTCTTCTTCGTGTCCTCTGTGCAACGGGATTTTAATATTTACTCGTCTATATACCGTTTCGTAATCGGCTGATACGAATCTATTCTGCGGTCGCGCAGGAACGGCCAGTGGGTTCTGTAACGATCGGTTTGACGAAGGTCTATTTCTTCTACATGTACTTCTTCC
>DJFR01000166.1:4555-6028 GCA_002432545.1 Flammeovirgaceae bacterium UBA5867
TTCTGTTCAAACCCAACACGATTAACACTCACAACGTGCAGGCCATTGGCCACTGCGTGACTGCGTTGAATCGTCTGCCATGCATTATACTGTTCCGAGTTGGTTGCTTCATCCTGCGATGTAGCCCAGCCTATAGCAGTCGGGTAAAATAACATTTCAGCACCCATCAGTGACGTAATACGTGCTGCTTCCGGATACCATTGATCCCAGCAGATAAGTACACCGATCGTTGCAAATTTTGTCTTGAATACTTTATAACCTAAATCACCCGGTGTGAAGTAAAATTTTTCATAGTAAGCCGGGTCATCCGGAATGTGCATCTTCCTATACTTACCGAGATACGTACCATCGGCATCAATCACAGCCGTTGTGTTGTGGTACAAACCTTCGGTGCGTTTTTCAAAAAGTGAAGCGATGATCACAACACCGGTTTCTTTTGCTACCGCTGATAACGCGTCCGTTGAAGGTCCCGGAATAGCTTCAGCCAGTTTAAAGTTTTCGTAATCTTCAACATCGCAGAAGTAAAGCGAACGAAAAAGCTCTTGCAGACAAACAATCTGCGCACCTTTAGCAGCAGCTTCGCGGATCTTCTCAATGGCTTTTGTCAGGTTCTCNNTACAAAATTAGGAAGTAATTCGTCTTACGAAAATTAAGACTTTGCTTCCCGATATGCATAAAAAGAAAACCCTCTGAAAAAGTTCAGAGGGTTTGAAATTGCATTATAAACAGTAAACCTTGTTACGCTTCTGCTTCGATGTGAACAAACGATTCATCTTTAGCTTCAAGGTTTGAAGAACCCATCAGCCAGGTATCAACGGCACGTGCAGCTTCACGACCTTCCGAAATCGCCCACACTACAAGTGACTGACCTCTGCGAACATCGCCTGCTGAGAACACACCTTCCTGCGATGACATATAGTTTGTGGTTTTGATGTTGCCGCGCTCATCGAGCTCAAGTTTCAGCTCATCAACAAGTCCACCTTTTTCTGCACCTACGAAACCAATAGCAAGCAATGCTAATTCACAAGGAATAACTTTCTCTGTTCCCGGAATTTCTTCAAAGCCCATTCGGCCTTGAGCATTCAATCCCCATTTGATCTCCACGATCTTCATACCTGCAAGACGACCGTTGCTATCGCCAACAAACTCTTTCGTAAGAATTGCCCACTGACGATCTGCGCCTTCTTCGTGTGACGATGATGTATTGAGGATCATCGGCCAGAGCGGCCACGGGTTTGAATTATCATCACGCTTTACCGGAGGCTTGGCAAGCAATTCAATTTGTGTTACTGATTTTGCTTTATGACGGTTTGATGTACCAACACAGTCTGAACCTGTATCGCCACCACCGATTACCAATACATTTTTCCCGGTCGCCATGATCTCTTCCGCGAAGATGTTATCGCCTGCTACACGCTTGTTCTGTTGAGACAGGAACTCCATCGCGAAGTGTACACCTTTCAGATTTCTTCC
>DJFR01000148.1:0-1636 GCA_002432545.1 Flammeovirgaceae bacterium UBA5867
AAGAGAATTTGAAAATTACTATCCGATGGATAACATGGCAACAAATGTAATGGTACGCAGCAAAGCTAACTACGAAGCTGCCGGTGATATGCCAGCGGAAGATCCTACAGCCTTCAGAAAAATTACACTGCAGGCACAGGTAACAGCGCAGTTCGAAATTAAATAACTGGTGCAAGTCTGAAGACTTGTACCGCAAGTGTCGCAAGTCTTCAGACTTGAAAATATATATAGGTATATTAAAGAATATATAAAGCAGTCTTCAGACTGCTGACAATGCTGGCACAAGTCTTCAGACTCGCGCCAGTTATGTTTGAATAACGCCTACGTTGAATTTCTCTACAGGAGCATTGTTAGAAGCTTCTATACCCATCGATATGGTTTTTCGAGTCTCCAGCGGATCAATCACATCATCAACCCACAGTCGTGATGCCGCATAATACGGACTCAGCTGTTCATTATAGCGATCGGTAATTTCGCTCAGAAGTTTTTCTTCCTCTTCTTTACTGATCGTTTTACCCTGTGCCTTTAATGTACTGACACGAATCTGCAGTAAAGTTTTTGCAGCTGATGCGCCACTCATCACCGCGATCTGCGCTGTAGGCCACGCTACTATAAGACGAGGATCATAAGCTTTACCACACATCGCATAATTACCGGCACCATACGAGTTGCCAACAATGATGGTAAACTTAGGCACCGTTGAGTTGGCCATAGCATTTACCATTTTAGCGCCATCTTTAATAATACCACCATGCTCTGCTTTACTGCCTACCATAAAGCCACTCACATCCTGTATAAATACCAACGGAATTTTTCGCTGGTTGCAATTCATGATAAAGCGTGCAGCTTTATCGGCTGAGTCAGAGTATATAACTCCGCCCATTTGCATTTCGCCTTTTTTAGTTTTTACAACTTTACGTTGATTGGCTACTATACCTACGGCCCATCCATCAATACGTGCTGTACCGCATACTATACTTTTACCATAAAGCGCTTTATACTCATCGAACTCAGAATTGTCAACGATGCGTTTAATGATCTCCAGCATATCGTAAGGCTTCACGCGATCTACCGGCATAACACCATATAGTTCCTGCGGATCTAATGAAGGAGGAGCTGGTTTACTGCGGTCGAAGCCTGCTTTATCACCTGCCCCGAATTTGCTGAAGAGCGAACGTATATAGTCGAGGCAAGCCTGGTCGTTCGGAAATTTATTATCCGTTACACCCGATATCTCGCAGTGTGTTGTAGCACCTCCTAATGTTTCATTATCTATATCTTCACCAATCGCGGCTTTTACCAGATAGGAACCGGCCAGAAATATAGATCCTGTTTTATCAACGATCATTGCTTCATCCGACATGATCGGCAGATAAGCACCACCGGCAACACAGCTTCCCATGATAGCTGCAACCTGAACAATACCCATAGCCGACATTTTTGCGTTGTTGCGAAACTGTCGCCCGAAGTGTTCTTTATCAGGAAAGATCTCATCCTGCATCGGAAGAAATACACCGGCACTATCCACGAGATATACTATAGGAAGATGATTCTCCATAGCGATCTCCTGTGCGCGCAGATTTTTCTTGGCAGTGATCGGGAACCATGCACCGGCTTTTACCGTGGCATCATTCGC
>DJFR01000148.1:1644-5625 GCA_002432545.1 Flammeovirgaceae bacterium UBA5867
CTTCATCCGTCAGGTAATCGATGCGTTCGCGGGCGGTGAGTTTTCCGCGTTGATGTTGTTCATCAATTTTTTTTTCGCCTCCGCCAAGCTTCGTCTTCTTTGCTTTTGATTGAAGCTGATAAATAAGTTGCTTAAACTGATCTTCGTTTTTGTTGAATTCAAGATCGCGCGTCATGCTGAATGATGATTGAAGATGAATGAAAGACCTAAAGATTGGAAAAATACTGAATAGTCCATAGCCTATAACGTATAGACTATGGACTATAAAGAAGGTGGTACTAAAATATCAGTTTCCGCAACGAAGCTATACAATAGCGATACGCTATTAATTACTCTTGCGCTGGCGTGACAACTCTTTTTCGATCTTCTTGTTGCTTTTGCCTAACGGTGACAGGAAGTGACGCGGATTATTATTGAAATGCTTGGCCAGTGAATCGATCGACTGCAGCATTCTGTTCAGGTTCACATAAAGTGTATCTTCTGTTAACAGTTTGCTTGCTGTGTTATCACCTTTATTCAGGCGGGCCAATGTCTCATTCAATTTTGTAAGACTTTCCTGTGCTTTCTTAACCGTGCCGTTCAGTTGCATCATCTTTAAAGAATCGGACACTACATGCAGGTTAGCTATAGTAGGTTTTAATTCTTCAAGCGTACCGTTCAGGTTCGTGGCTACAGTTTTGAAATTAGCACCCAGGTCATCGATGTTTGTGTTGGCTGTCGTTAATGTTTTGTTCAGTAGCCTGGGCGTTGACTGCAGGCCTGCAAACAATGTATCCAGGCGTTTGCTGTTGCCCGACAGGTTTTCCAACAACTCGTTTACTTTCTTTAAAGTTGTAGTAAGATTAGAGGCCACCGGTTGTGCATTTTGTGCGAGGAAGTCCATGATACCTTTAGCGACTTCGGAGCGCATGGTATCTTTCGGGTCAAGTGTCTTACCACCCCTGCGAACATCCAGTTGAATAAATCTTCCTCCCAGAATCTCACCATTCAACATGGCGATTGATGAATCTGTGAGTACGATATCCGAATCGATATCGAGCTCTACGATAACGCGATCTCTGCTTTGCTGAATTTCAATGTTGCTTACACGACCTACGGCATAACCATTCAAAAATATCTGGTTAGACTCCGTTAGCTTATCTACATTCTGATAGATCGCATAATATTTATTTGTGGTTGAAAAGAAGTCGATGCCTTTTAGAAAGTTAAATCCGAAATACAGCAACGCGATGGCTACTACCATAAAGAGGCCCACCTTAAATTCTTTGGATAATTTCATGTAGAGATGTGAATGTTGTTGTTTTTATTTCAGAGTAACCTTTTGGGCCATCAATTTATAGATTCTACTTCATTTTTATACTCCTTAAATGCCCGGTATATCCCGGAGGCAATTAAATCCTGACCATCACCAGTCATTAAAAATTTTTCTTCCGGAGGATTGGACAGGAAGCCGGCTTCAATCAGCACGCTTGGCATAGTAGTGCGCCACAGTACAACAAATCCGGCCTGCTTAACACCACGGCTGAAACGCCCTACTTTATTTTTAAACTGTCCTTCTACTTTCTGCGCGAAGCTAAGGCTGCTCTCCTGGTAAGCACTTTGCGTAAGTGTAAAAAGAATATAGGACTCCGGGCTGTTCGGATCAAAGCCTTCGTAGCGTTCTTTATAGTTCTCGTCCATTAAAATTACCGAGTTCTCACGCTTGGCTACCTGCAGGTTACGTTCATCAACGTGCATACCCATAGTAAAGGTCTCGGTACCAAATGCTTTGGTGTTGGAGTGCGAGTTAGCGTGGATACAGATAAAGAGGTCTGCTTTATTTTTATTAGCGATCTCGGCACGTTCATCGAGTGCCAGGTAACGATCGTCTTTACGGGTGTAAATAACTTTTACATCCGGCATATTCTTTTCAATATAGTCGCCAAGCTTTAATGCCAGCTTTAGCGCGATGTCCTTCTCCCTTGCCTGCTTCCCTATATTACCCGGGTCTTTGCCACCATGACCGGCATCAATGACCACTACATCTACCTTGGCATCCGTACGGAAACACGTGGACGATGAATTTAGCAAGGTTATTGCTATCAGAAGCACAGTTAATCCAATATTCTTCACAGGCCTTACAATGTTCAATCTATTTGCAATAACTTTACGCAAAAATGTGAATTTTTCACTAAAAGCTAAAGCCCTGACATTCAACTCAGCACCTGTGCAGCGACTTTCTATATTTACTTTTGTTTTCATCCTGTCAATTGCCTCCTATGCGCAGGTGGAGCCGGCTGTTAAAACACCAGGGAATACGCTACGAATAAAATCTGATTCTGTTAAACAAACCCCGGCTGATACCATTCCACCTCCTGCAAAAGCCGATACTTTAAAATCTGATACCACCCAGGCGCCACCGCCTAAAGGTGATATAGAAACTACGATCAACTATTCTGCCAGAGATTCTATACGCGCCACACTCGATAACCAGATGGTATGGCTATATGGCGAGGCAAAAATAGTATATGGAGAGATTGAACTGGAAGCCGATGAGATTGTAATTGATTATGCCAACAGTACCCTTACTGCCCACGGCACGCGCGACTCGCTCGGCCAACGGGTGGGCTACCCGGTATTTAAGAACGGACCGGAACTATACGAAACCAAAGACATTGTATATAATTTTAAAACAAAGCGGGCTCGCATCAGCGAAGTAGTAACGCAGCAGGGTGAAGGGTATTTGCATAGTGAAGCCGCCTTTAAGAATGAGAAGAACGAAATATTGAGTGTACACAACAGCTATACTACCTGTAACCTCGAGCACCCGCACTTCCGCATTCGCGCGACAAAGACCAAGGCTATACCAAACGATAAAATTGTTGCCGGACCTTTTTATATGGAGTTCAATGATATACCGCTGCCGCTCGGGTTTCTGTTTGGTATGTTTCCCTCCCCGCGTAAAAGTGCTTCGGGTATAATTGTACCTTCGTATGGTGAAGAACGAAGAAGAGGTTTCAACTTGCGGGGCGGTGGATACTTCTTCGACATCAGCGAGTATATGAAGCTGGCCCTTACGGGAGATATTTACTCTAAGGGCGGGCACGCCCTCTATGCTAACTCCAGCTACCTGAAACGTTATCACTATAGTGGTTCGTTGAACTTCTCTTACTCCAAGAACCCGGACCAGGATGATAAGATCGAGACGCAAAACTTTACGAAAGACTTTCGTTTAACATGGAGCCACTCACCACAGTCGAAAGGTACAGGACGTTTTTCTGCTTCCGTAAACGCTGCTACTACAACCTATAACCAGAACAACTACCTTGGTTATGGTACATCATACGATCTGACCACATCAAGTCTTAGTAATATATCTACCAAACTCAGTTCCAATATATCGTATAGCAAACGCTTTACCGGAACTCCGTTTACCATGGGGTTGAACATGAGTCACAACCAGGATCTGGTTACTAAAATAGTAGACCTTTCGCTGCCAACCCTTACCGTTAACATGACCAATATATACCCTTTCCAACGGAAGGGTGTGGTAGGTAACGGACCGCTGGATAACTTCTCGGTATCATGGTCGATGGCTGCTTCCAACCGTGTTACCAACAATCTTGGGAAGATTGGAGGTTCTGATACCGATAGTATAGCAACATTCAACATGAACAACTTCGGTACCTTCTTTGAAAATGGTAAGAAGGGTATACGCCATTCTATACCGGCCTCATTCTCATTTAAGGCGTTGCGCTTCTTTACTGTTTCTCCTTCGGTTAGCTATGAAGAGAAGTGGTATTTTGAAAAGAGAGGATGGTATGTGAATAATAATAAAGAAATAGTTCGTAAGGATACTTTAGATAAAGGATTTAATCGCATTTCAAATTATTCTTTCAGTACAAGTTTAACTACCAGGGTATATGGTACTTATTTCTTCAAGAAGAAAACAAGTAAGATCAAGGCTATACGGCACATTGTGAACCCATCTATTTCGTTTGG
>DJFR01000148.1:5709-15702 GCA_002432545.1 Flammeovirgaceae bacterium UBA5867
CCGCAAGATTCGGTAGCACGAAAAGTAATGCTGCTGAACAACCTCTCGTTTAGTACCAGCTATAATATTATAGCAGACTCCTTTAAATTGGCACCTATAGGTATATCTGCCAATACCAATATTCTGAATAACAAACTTAACCTGAACTTGTCTGCTACACTGGATCCCTATAACTATGTTATGATGCCGATAGAGGGAGAGGAGCCTGAAGAAAGACGCAGAGATCAACTCGCCTGGAAAAGCGGACGCGTAGGCCGTATAACCAGTGCTACATTAGCAATGAGTACCAACCTGAATCCGAAGGCGCGTAATAAAGAAAATACGAGTCGTGAAAAAATAGCGAAGTCAAATCTACCACAGCAGGAGAAAGAGTTCCTGATACAAAACCCGGATGCCTATATCGATTTTGAAATACCTTGGAGTCTGAACGTAAGTTATAACCTGAGCTATACCCATGCCGTAGATTCGGATCCGAATGTTATACAGACTGTATCGGCTAATGGTGATTTATCGCTTTCAGAAAAATGGAAAATTACCTATAGCACCGGGTATCACTTCGAGTCGAAAGAATTTACACAAACAAATTTAGGTATATCACGAGATCTTCACTGCTGGACTATGCACCTTAACTGGACACCGTTCGGAAGATTCCAGTCATTCAACTTTACCATTAACGTAAAGGCAAGTATACTTCAGGATTTGAAGCTTGAAAGACGTAAGTCATTCCTCGACAATTTCTAGTTGAATCGTTATCCGTTACACGTTATCGTTAATGGGAAATCCAGTTGCACAAAGAACTCAAAGAAGGCACAGAGTTACACGGAGTAAAATGCGGATGACGTGTAACTGATAACGATTAACGTTCACATCCGGGGTTTCCACGGAGTTTCCTCGGCACCGAGTTCGTGCGCCACCATTCGGGACAATACAAACAAATAATCAGAGAGGCGATTTATATACTTGATCACATCATCCGGAACAGTTTCCTGTGCGTGCAGTGCTATAATGAGTCGTTCACTTCTGCGGCATACGGTGCGCGCTACATGGCAATGCGATATAGCGGTATGTCCACCGGGTAAAACAAAGAAACGCATCGGAGGAAGTGCAGCATCCATAGCATCGATTTCTTTTTCAAGAAAGAGTATATCTGCTTCTGATAGTGAAGGAATTTTAACTTTTGTATTACCTGGTTCGGTAGCGAGAATAGAACCAACGGTAAAGAGCCTGTCCTGAATTTCTACCAGCGCATCTTTTCGTTTCTGGTTTACCTCGAGGTCGCGTACCATACCGATCCAGGAGTTTAACTCATCGATAGTGCCGTAAGTCTCAATGCGCAGATCAGCTTTGGACACACGCTTGCCTCCAAAGAGTGCCGTAGTGCCTTTGTCTCCCGTCTTGGTATATATTTTCATAACACTTCCTTTACAGACGGGAAGTTATAGGAAAGATTTTAATTGCAATATGATTTAAAGCATCAGCTTTCGGCAGGCACTTCCACCGGCTTGCTGCGCGTAACATTTTCATTCTTGCGATCCCATTCAATGAGTCCATCGCGCAAACGAATAATGCGGTGTGAATAGTGCGCTATATCATCTTCGTGCGTTACCATAATAATGGTGTTGCCTTTATCGTGAAGCTCCTGGAAGAGATTCATGATGTCGTAAGATGTTTTTGTATCAAGGTTCCCGGTAGGTTCATCGGCCAGGATAATGGAAGGATTATTAACCAGTGCTCTCGCGATGGCTACACGCTGACGCTGACCTCCGGAGAGTTCGTTGGGCTTATGGTGATGACGATCGGCAAGGTTTACACTTTCAAGTGCAGCCATCGCCATCTCTTCACGTTCTGATCGGCTATAGCCCGCATAGATCAACGGCAACGCTACATTTTCCAAAGCAGAAGCACGCGGCAACAGGTTGAACGTCTGGAACACGAAGCCGATTTCTTTGTTACGAACTTCTGCCAGTTGGTTCTCCGTCATTTCACTTACCAGGTGGTTATTGAGACTATAGCTGCCACTGGTAGGTGTATCGAGACAACCAACAATGTTCATGAGTGTTGATTTACCTGATCCGGAAGGACCCATAAAGGCCACATACTCTCCTTTGTTTATGGTAATGGTTACATCCTGCAGGGCGTTAACAATGTTGTTACCCATGCGGTAAACTTTGGCAATGTGATGTGTCTCAATAATTTTCATCGGTTGCTGTTTTAGGGGCTTAACAAGCTTTGGTGTGCGTTGTGGGTATTAGTTTGTGTTTTAACGTTTTAATTACAAGGATGTATATAATTATTGAAAAGTTTCCTTTCAATATACTCTTAATCCCGGGTTTGGTTGCAAAAATCCGTGCATAATCCACAAGCGGTACTGTCTCAACTACTTTTTGCCAGACGCTCCGGAGGTAATAAATGTTACGGCAGCCTCGATAACAGCATTGTCTTTTAAAATGCGTGTATGGCCAAGACCCTGCGTGCGGATAAGGCGGGCCGATGGATAACTATTTACCAGTGCTTCGGCATGTTGCAGGGCAACCTCGCGGTCATCGGCATCGTGGATAAGTAAGAGATCAATTGGGGCTGGTAAATGTTTAATGAAGTGCAGCGCGGTATATTCATCAAAAGGTTTACCGTATGTAGTCATTATAAAATTTTTGAAGAACGTTGCTGCTGCCTGCGAGCCGTGAATGGTGCGGAGGTATGTGTTGATAATCTCATCGCCTATGGTAGGACTCGCAATGTTGATGAGTTTCTTTACAGGAAACCCGTTCATCGCGGCATGTAAAACTGCGCCACCTCCAAATGAATGTGCTATGATTGCTTCAGGTTCTCCTTTCAGTTCGTTTATCTTTTTCAGTGCTTGTTCAAACTCAAATATAGTGGTGCGCTTGCCTGCAGAGTTACCATGTGCCGGTGCATCAAAACCGATAACGCTATAGCCAGCAGCGAGAAGAGGCTTTACAAATCGTCTGAACTGCGTGGCACGCCCTGCCCATCCATGCACAACCAGAATATACCGCGCATGATCGCCCCAGGTATAAGCCTGTACTTTTTTATTCTCGATCTCAAATGAAAATATACTGCTGAACGTTTCTGCTTTTCGTTCTTTTTCAGGTGTCTGGTAACGAAGAGGGGTGAAGAAGAGATTTACAAAATAACGATGTGTAAGCGTAGGTGCAATCCGCTCGGCTCTTGGAAAGATCCAGCGTACAGCTTTTAACATAAACGGAGTCTTGTCTTTCTTCATAACCGAAGTTTACGAAAAACTTTCAACTCGCGTCTGCTGAATTATATACTTACGATGCTTCTGTTGTGAACTGAAAGGTTTGCGTGGTGAACTGAAAAGTCTTCAGATCGTATACCCGCTCGGTGAAGAGCACATGATTATCGTGATCAACGAGTACAACCGTGGAACAACGCGAACCATAGTTTTCAGTCTTGATGAACATAGACGATAAAGCCCGCTCGCGTTCGATCGTTAATCCCGTGTTGGGTAATTTAGTGTCGTCTGCAATCTCGTTATCGTATAAGACTTCAAACAAATCATCGGGATTTATAGTTGACTTTGATAACAGCGGCTTCATTTTCTCTTTGCCACGAACAACTTTGGGCCACGGTGTTTCCAGTAAGTGATTGCTGATGCCATAGAAGCCCGGGCCTATTTTATCGACACCATCTTTGTAGTTTGAATAATAATATAGTCCGTTAACGGTGCCGGCTAGAAGGTTAAAACCATTATATACTTTGCCATTCTGTTCAATGCGCTTCAGGTATTGTTCCGGTTCTTCTTTGGACAATAAATAATCGGTTACCAGTTGTCCGCGCGATGGAGCATTGGGATTGATGTTAAGCGGATCGCGATAATTGGTAAGCATACTGATGCGCCCCGACTTCGTCATACCCATCCACGTGCCGCATGCTTCAAGATCGCGACCACCCAACAGCTCCGGGTGATCTTCCCAAAATGCAGCTGCTGCCGTTTTACGATTATAAAATTCATCGCGATTAGCCGCTACAATTAATTTATAGGTTGGATGGTTGTGTACAGAGAAGAAGATGAGGCACATAAATCAATTTGGGTACGCAAAGTTATTGTTTTGGTGTATAAAACATATATCGTTATTGAGTTGAATTTTATCAAAGAAAATAAAATTGAAAACTATTGATTCTGCACGTATGTTACTTTAATAATATACTATATCTGCTTCCAGGTATTAGTATCAGGCACATGAAATGGGGATGAGCAAAATGAAAATATTCAAAACAAGAATAGCCCAGACTATAATCAGAAACTCGTTGTTGTTTGTTGGAATGTTTGTTGCTTTGCATGTTTTATTGGCCATTGCTTTTTCGATCGTGTTGTCATTGGTTGATCACGAACCTCTTGGCGGACCAAGTTTTGGTAGCTGGTTTGAACAATTTATTCTTGCTGTATGTGTGGGGCCTTTTTTTGAAACATACCTCTGCCAGTATATGCCGTTTCATTATTTGTTAAAGTATATGCGGCCGCGTTTTATCATTCTGCTATCAGGGCTTTTGTTTGGAGCGTTTCACCTGGCCTATAGTCCGCTTTATTTTACGTACACTTTTTGGGGAGGCATACTTTATTCAACGGCATTTTATCTTCGTTTGAAATCACGGCCATTGCTTCACACTACATTAATTCATGCCTGCTATAACCTGATCGGACTTATTGACAACTGGCTGTATCCTATTTAATCCGTGCAATTTCTTCCGGTGTTAAACCGGTTAGCTCGGCAATGAGATTATCCGAAAGTCCTTTTTTACGAGCATTCTTAATGAATTCCAAATTTCTTTTCCTTATCGCCTTTTCTTTTTCTTCCTGAACGGCTTGCTCGCGAATTATCTTCTCCTGCTTTTTAATGCGTTCTGCTATTTCATACGCTGGTATCCACTTAAGACTTTGTTCCAGTTGCTCGAACAAACCGGTATCAACAAAACTCATATATGAATTTATTGATATAACGAGGTGATCAACGATTGGTATATTTAGAATTCTGCCTACTTGAATAAGTCGGTCGGTCAGATCCTTGTCGGCATCGGATGGTTTCAATTCTCCGCTCGGGTGGTTATGAACGATGATGGCTTTTACAGCTCCCTTTAATACAGCCACACGAAATACATTCATGGGCTCCACAGTAACAGCATTTACACTCCCAAGGCTCACCAACTCAATATATAGTATACGGTTGTTGTTAGCAAGGCCAATCATCCAGAAATGTTCTTTCTCTTGGTCTATCTTCTCTTCGCGCACAAGGATACCCTGCATCACGGTATAAACATCATCGGAGTTTAGCAGCTTGATCTTTTGTTTTTCACTCAGTTCAATAGTCATGTTAACGTGGTAAAGGGAATGCAAACAAAAGTATGAATTTTGTTCACTTCAACTTCAACCTGTAATTACTATTTCTCCAAAGCTTTGTTATTTTCCCGTTCTTGTCGCGTTGGAAGGTAATTTCTTCACCGGATTCGCCATCATCGCGCACGCGTTTAAAGGTATCTTTTTCTACATGCTTCAGCAGCGTTATGTTTTTAGGATGGTCGTTTGGCATATATAGTATAGCGAGTTTATCGCCCCACGGTGAAACAATCATCTCGCCTCCCCACGGTTTAAATCCATAGGTGCCGCAGTATTCTTCAAATTTCTTTTCTTTCTTTTCATTGATCTTATCATCGGTAGCTTTGCTATATACCGTGCGCATCGCTTCAAAGTATTTATTCGGATCAACCCCTATAGCATTGATCATAACCACAAAAGCAAGTTTATCTTTCGGGTTGATCATGATGAGTGTTTGATAGCCGGGGCAATATCCGCCATGACTCACGTAAGTCTTGCCATCTACCTGCGATACAGAAAATCCCAAACCCCACGAGGTGCGCCAGTTCGGATCCATATACTGTACATTATGCATCTCGCGCAATGTTGATGATTTTAGAATTTCAGAACCGCCATTCTTCAGCAGTCTGAATTGCCACGAAGCAAAACGCGCCAGGTCTTCAACCGTAGAAGTTAACCCGGCAGCCGGTGTTATACCTTTGGTATCAAACTTATCAAGCATTCTGCGTTCGCCTTTGCGACTGGCATCGCTATACCCCGTAGCCATTCGTCCGTGCCATAACTCCTGCGGAAAGTATGTACGCGTATCCGCCATGCGAAGTGGTTTAATAATATTATCTTCTATATATTTCTCGTACGGTATACCCGATACTTCTTCGATAATATAGCCCAGCAACGATATACCCAGGTTGCTATATTGAAAATATGTAGAGGAAGGGTATAGCGTTTCCTGTTCTTTCAGCCTTTGTTTTACCTGGTCTTTCGTAGGGAAGTTCGCATCTGTCCAATAGGGAAAATCAGATTCACGCGGCAGTCCGGATGAATGTGTGAGTAACGTTCGTATTGTAATCGGACCACTATCGGCAGCAGATTGCTTTATACTAAACCACGGAAGTATAGCGGATACTTCATCATCAAGGCGCAGCTTGCCTGCATCGCGTAACTGCATAATCCCAACGGCTGTAAACAATTTAGATATAGAGCAAATGCTATAAATGGTGTTGGGCTGTGCCGGTACATTCTTCGCTATATCTGCTTTACCGTATGCACTGCTCCAGATGAGTTCCTGATCTTTTACAATGCCTACTGAAATCCCCGGAAGGTTATCAAATTCTGTTTGTGCTTTAAACCACTCATCCAGCAATTTAAAAGTGTCTTCATTTTCGGTTGAAGCAGTTTGTGCGTGTGCAATAAAGGTATGTGCGAAAAAGAGCAGGAAAAATAATTTCTTCAGCATCATGGTATAGGGTCTCTGTTGCTGATAAATATAAAAGGAATGCTTTTGAAGCTGAAATTATTTTGGGGATGAGAGGTAGTATGCGTGCATTATTGGATAGGAACTGCTTTAAAAAAGCTCGAGTTGCTCGGGCAGCAACGTAAACGATCTGCGATGATAGGGAGTGATACCCAATTGCTTAATACCATCGCGGTGTGCTTCCGTAGGGTAGCCTACATTTGTTTCCCAACCGTAACCCGGATATTGGTTGGCCAGGCCCAGCATCAGATCATCGCGGTATGTTTTTGCCAGCACGGAAGCTGCAGCGATCGAGAAATAGGTGGCATCGCCTTTTATAATACATTCGTGCCGCACATCACGATAAGGTTTGAAGCGATTACCATCGATCAATAACAATTGAGGTTGTTCCTGTAATTTATCCAACGCAAGATGCATGGCTTTGAACGAAGCATTTAAAATATTGATCTCGTCAATTTCTGTATGACTCACTTCGGCCACCGCCCATGCTATAGCAGCTTTTTGAATTTCGTGACGTAATTCTTCACGCGCATCTTTTTTTAACTGCTTGGAGTCGGTAAGTAATTTATGTCTGAATTTTTTTGGAAGGATAACAGCAGCCGCTACAACGGGACCTGCAAGACAGCCTCGTCCGGCTTCATCGCAGCCAGCTTCGGTTAAATCTTTTGTAAAGGACGATCGTAGCACTCGTTGATTCGTTATCAGTTAATCGTTATCCGTTAGTTGTTATCCGATTCAGTTTACGGATAACGATTAACCCGTAACGGATAACGGTTAACGTTCCCACAAACTTAAAAGAGATTTGATTTCATACAAAAAAGAAATCAATAGCTTTGAAGCAGAAGGTTTGACTTCAGTTTAAAATGTCACCGGCTAATCGCGAAACACATATATGAATCAAAAAGAAATTAAAAATCCCTGGACAACTTTATCGGGTGAAGAAAAATATAGCAACCGTTGGATACAGGTTACGGAGTACCAGGTGATCAACCCGGCCGGTGGTAAAGGTATTTATGGCAAAGTACATTTCAGAAACAAAGCGATTGGTGTGATTCCGGTGGATGCTGAAGGCAACACGTGGCTGGTAGGACAATTTCGCTATACATTAAATGAATTTCATTGGGAGATTCCGGAAGGTGGCGCTCCGCTGGATGAAGATCCGCTTGACGCTGCAAAACGTGAACTGCGTGAAGAGACTGGTATTGTTGCAAAGCGCTGGTCAAAGATTGCACGCCTGCATACATCCAACTCGGTAACCGATGAAGAAGGTTTTATTTACCTGGCGGAAGATTTGGAATATGGTGCCAGCAACCTTGAAGAAACCGAAGCTGATATGAAAGTGTGGAAGCTCCCGCTCAAAGAAGCGATCGATATGGTGATGCGCGGAGAAATAACGGATAGCCCTAGCGTTATAGGCTTGCTTACGCTGGGCCGGTTGAAGGGAATATAAATGACTATACGCACACACATCCGCGAAAATCTTAAACTGGCCTTACCGGTAATGCTCAGCAACTTCGGTCACGTATTGATGGGCGTTACAGATACCATGATGGTGGGCCATCTTAATGCAGAGTCGCTTGCAGCGGCTGGTCTTGCAGTGGTTGTATTCAATGTATTCATGTTGTTTGGTATAGGCGTATCGTATGCGATTACGCCACTTGTTGCCGCAGCGCATGGCGAACAAAACGACAACAGTATAACAGAGACCTTGCGACACGGATTCGTGATCAACATTATAAATGCATGTATACTGATTGGCGTGGTAGAGGTTGGCAAGAATTTGCTATACCATATTAACCAGCCACCGGAAGTTGTGGAGCGTGCTATACCGTTTCTGAGCATCATCGCGTTTTCATTGGTGCCGATGATGATCTTTCAAACCTACAAGCAATTTGCGGAGGGCTTATCAAACACACGGGTAGCGTTGGTCGTAATGATACTCGCCAACATTCTTAACGTTATGCTAAACTATATATTGATCTATGGACATTTTGGTTTCGCGCCTTTGGGTCTGGTAGGTGCGGGATGGGCAACGTTTACATCGCGTGTGTTTATGGCTATCGTTATTGCTGTATATATTTACTATATACCTTCTTTTCGTAAATTCAGGAAAGGCTTTTCACTGGGGAATTATTCAAAGTCTTTGTTTTCGAAAATGCTGCACCTTGGTATACCCAGTGGTGTGCAGTTTATTTTTGAAGCCGCGGCATTCGATTTTTCTCTGGTGATGATGGGATGGCTCGGTACAAAAACGCAGGCGGCACACCAGATCGCCATAAACCTGGCAACATTAAGCTATATGATCACCACCGGGCTGGCAACCGCTGCCACTATTCGTGTAGGGTATTTTTNNGGCATGGCGATGCTGCTCATGACTATATTTGGCTGTATATTTACACTGGGCAATGAATGGCTTCCTACATTGTATATAAACGATCAGACAGTAGTGCCGATTGCTGCATCGTTGTTAGTGATAGCTGCTATATTTCAATTGTCGGATGGAGCGCAGGTGGTATGTGCTTCGGCATTGCGCGGACTGCAGGATGTAAAGTTACCTTCAGTCTTTATTTTAATTTCCTACTGGATCATTGGTTTGCCCCTCGGCTACTGGCTTGCTTTTAAAGCTGATTATGGAGCCATTGGTATATGGATGGGACTTTTAATCGGACTCACACTTACTGCTATAGCTATGTTTCTACGCCTGCGGTGGTCAATGAAGAGAGTAGCTACGCATTTACAGTTGTGAGCTGAAAGGCGCAGCTGTATTATTCAGCATGATCATCATCGCCTGTGTTTAAACTTTCATGGTATGCTATGATCTTCTAACATGCTTCAACTATTAGGAGGCTCTGTCGGGCTTGCATTAATCAATACCTACGTTACGCGCAGGGCCGCTGAACATCGTGTGGATCTGATGGGGAATCTGTCCATCTATAATCCTGCCTCCAACGAACGACTGCAATCTCTTACTACACAATTGATGGCNNCAGTCAACAGGCACAGCAAATGGCCATGGGTATAATGGAACGCTCATTATCTACACAGTCATCCATCATTGCCTATAGCGAAGGTTTTATGATGATCGGTATAATTTGTGCCGTGATTCTGCCGTTGGTATTTATGGCGAAGATCAAAAAAGGAGAAATCGTAGATGTAGGAGGCG
>DJFR01000148.1:15768-15951 GCA_002432545.1 Flammeovirgaceae bacterium UBA5867
GAACAGGAGCAGTGCTGGTATGAAACACGAAGAAACCCCGACAGTTTCAGGGTATATAAAAACGTTGGCAGGGTATGGTATATACAGGGTGTGGGAATGGATGATAGCCGGTATAACCAGCGATATTCTGGATATACTCTTTGTTCCGGATGAAAATGAAGTTGATCCGCTTCATGATATCCA
>DJFR01000029.1:0-3674 GCA_002432545.1 Flammeovirgaceae bacterium UBA5867
TTACTTCTCAACTGATCAATATGCCTCAAACTTTGCCTTCCGGTCTTCCCGACTTTCGGACTTCTTTTGCTTAAGAACGTTACCGGAATCGTTATTTCATGCTGGAAACAGCGCTTTTATTCCTAATGTCAACGCGATTCGTGTACTTCGTATCGTCATTAACATTTTGGGTTAATTGATTGGTTAAGTACCGGAGATCGAAAGAAGTTTGATCTCCGGTTACTATTTTATAGAGGACAACCTAAACTTATTTTAATAGTGGAACTGACCGCGCAGGATGTACTGAACAAGTACAAAGAATTGTATCAAGACGAGCCGATGCTCGTTCGATCACCGGGCC
Organism: Flammeovirgaceae bacterium UBA5867; assembly: GCA_002432545.1. Taxonomy (GTDB): domain Bacteria; phylum Bacteroidota; class Bacteroidia; order Cytophagales; family Cyclobacteriaceae; genus Ohtaekwangia. The sequence continues at coordinate 341 of DJFR01000029.1, forward strand.
GAATTAATCTTATTGGTGAGCACACTGACTATAATGACGGGTTTGTAATGCCCGCAGCCATTGACCGCGAAACTGTTTTTGCTATAGCAGCTTCGGCTGATCAAACGACAGAAATATACTCTGTCAAGTATAACGAATACTATACCGTTGATTTAAAAAATCCCCAGCGCACACAAGCTCCGGCATGGGCTAATTATCTGCTTGGTGTGATCCGCCAGTTTGTAGATAAAGGATATAATCTGAAACCTTTCAAATGTGTATTTGGTGGAAATATACCGATGGGAGCAGGGCTCTCTTCTTCAGCTTCTGTTGAATGTGGTTTTGCGTATGCACTCAGCGCATTGAACAATCACGACATTGACAAGATTGAACTTATAAAAATAGCGCAGTGGTCTGAGCATAACTTCGTTGGTGTAAAGTGCGGCATCATGGATCAGTTCGCCAGTATGATGGGATCTGAAAACAACGTGATCTTACTCGACTGCCGTTCACTGGAGTATCGCTATTCGCCACTCGAACTCAAAGACTTCACCATTGTACTGTGTGATTCCAAAGTAAAACACTCATTGGTAGACTCAGAGTATAACACCCGCAGAAATGAATGTGAACAGGGCGTTGCTATCCTCAAAAAATATTATCCATCCATCAATAGCCTGCGCGATGTAAGCGAAGCGATGGTGCGTAAGCATAAAGATGAACTGCAGGGTAAAGTATATGATCGTTGCCTTTATGTAGTGCAGGAGATCGCGCGTGTACAGGAAGCCAGTCAGGATCTTGAACGTCATGACCTGAAAGCTTTTGGTAAGAAAATGTTTGAGACACACGAAGGCCTATCCAAACTATATGAAGTGAGTTGTCCCGAACTTGACTTCCTGGTAGATCAGGCGAAAGCATCTTCGGGCGTATGGGGTGCCCGTGTTATGGGCGGAGGCTTTGGCGGTTGTACCATTAACCTGGTGAAGAAGGAAGATGTAGGCACGTTTCTGGCCACCGTTAAGCACGCGTATGCCGAGCGATTCGGCATTGCCATGGAAACCTATATCGTGAATATAAAAGATGGTACCAGCGTGAGTAAGTCAATCGAGAAAATTACTTTACATTAGGGCATGAAAAAAAAAGTATTAGTGACCGGTGGAACCGGCTACATTGGCTCTCACACCGCAGTAGAACTCATCAGGGAAGGTTTTGAAGTTATCATCATTGATGACCTTTCCAACTCACAGGCAGAAGTACTGAATGGTATCGAAAAGATATCCGGAGTACGTCCTGAGTTTGTACAATTCAATTTATGTGAAGAAGACAAGCTTACGGCTTTCTTCGAAAAACATCGCGACATTGATTCGATCATTCACTTTGCCGCAAGCAAAGCTGTAGGAGAATCGGTAGAGAAACCTTTGCTCTACTATAAGAACAATGTACTCTCGCTTGTGCTGTTGCTCGAAGCGATGAAGAAGTATAACATTCCAAACATCGTATTCTCATCGTCTTGTACAGTATATGGTCAGCCGGATAAACTGCCGGTAACCGAAGCAACACCGTTCAAGCCGGCTGAATCTCCGTATGGAAATACCAAGCAGATAGGAGAGGAGATACTGCGCGATACGTGTAAAGTAAACAAAGATATACAGGCTATATCCTTGCGTTACTTCAACCCGGTAGGAGCACACGACTCTGCACTGATCGGAGAATTACCGAATGGTGTACCGGCCAACCTTGTGCCGTTCATCACACAGACAGCAGCCGGTATACGCCAGCAACTTATGGTGTTTGGTAAGGATTACAGCACACCGGATGGTTCCGCTATGCGCGACTATATACACGTAGTAGACCTCGCGGTTGCCCACGTGATCGCGTTGAAGAGACTGATCGACAAAAAGCAAAAGAACAACTACGAGTTCTTCAACCTCGGCACTGGCAAAGGTTTAACCGTGCTGCAACTGATACAGGTGTTTGAAAAAGTAAACAACCTGAAACTGAACTATAAAGTTGTTGACCGCAGAGCCGGTGATGTTGAAAAGATATATGCCGATACCACACTGGCTAATAAAGAATTAGGCTGGGAAACCAAGCTGGGTGTAGAGGAAATGATGCGCTCTGCCTGGAAATGGCAACAGCAACTCGCCACTAAAAAAGTATAGTATAGCTCCGCGACACTTTGTGTAACGGATTTGAAAGTATATATATGACGCAGTTCGATTTAAAAGATCACTCACACAGACGATACAACCCTTTAACCGGAGAGTGGATTCAGGTGTCGCCACACCGCTCCAAGCGCCCGTGGCAGGGACAGGTTGAGAAGACTGGTGCGCAGGCGTTGCTCGCATTTGATCCCACGTGTTACTTATGCCCGGGAAATGTGCGAGCCAATGGAGAAGTAAATCCGAAATATACTTCTACCTACGCCTTCACCAACGACTTCGCAGCCCTGGTGGACGATGTACCGGCCGGTGAGTTCCGCGACAGCGACTTGCTCATTGCCAAAAGCGAAGCCGGTATATGTCGCGTGATCTGTTTCTCACCGCGTCATGATCTTACCGTTGCCGAAATGGATGTGGCGGGTATCCGTAGCGTTGTAGACCTGTGGATAAACGAATATACCGAACTCGGCAAGAACAGGAATATACAGTATATACAGATCTTCGAAAACAAAGGCGCGGTGATGGGGTGTTCCAATCCGCATCCGCACGGACAGATCTGGGCACAGCAATCTGTACCGGTAGAGCCTGCCAAGAAGCAACAACACCAGTTGGAATATTTCAAACGCAAAGGTGCCACGTTACTTGCTGATTACTGGAAGCTCGAACAAAAGCACCAGGAGCGCATCGTGTTTGAGAACGATCACTTTGCCGTAGTTGTACCCTTCTGGGCAACATGGCCATTCGAAACCATGATCATCCCGAAGAGACCGATGGCGCGCATCACCGAGATGACCGATGCAGAGCGCAACGCTTTTGCGGATGCGTATCGCAGAATGGCCGCGCGCTATGACAATCTTTTCGAAGTGTCCTTTCCGTATTCAGCCGGTATACACCAGGCTCCGAGCGATGGTGAAGCGCATGCTGAATGGCACTGGCACATGGTGTTTTATCCACCGCTGCTGCGTTCGGCTACTGTGAAGAAGTTCATGGTAGGGTACGAAATGCTGGCCAATCCGCAACGCGACATTACGCCTGAATTCAGTGCCGATCGTCTGCGTTCGCTTTCTGATATTCATTTCAAAAATCGAGTAGTTTCTGAAATACCAAACCCCTAAGTTTATGCGAAAGCTTATTGTTTATACCTTATTCGTAAGTGTAATTATGTCACAAGCCTGCAAGAAAAAAGAAGAAGAAAC
>DJFR01000029.1:3718-7414 GCA_002432545.1 Flammeovirgaceae bacterium UBA5867
TGCAGGTGATCAACTACGGAGCCATCGTTACATCGCTTAAAACTCCGGATAAAAACGGAGTACTCGAAGACATCGTGCTCGGGTTCGACTCCCTTCAGGGCTACCTCACACCGGCACCCTACTTCGGAGCCATTGTAGGTCGTTACGGAAATCGTATCGGCAAAGGTAAATTCAAGCTCGATGGTAAAGAATATACGTTAGCGCAGAACAACAACGGCCAGCATCTGCACGGTGGCTTGAAAGGATTCGATAAAGTATTCTGGAATATAGAAGAAGTCTCTTCATCCGAAGGTGTAGCGGTAAAGCTTACCTATCAGAGTAAAGATATGGAAGAAGGTTATCCGGGTAACCTGAATGTTGAAGCGGTATATACACTTACCGATAACAATGAATGGAAGATCGATTACAAAGCTACAACGGATAAGAAGACGATTATAAATGTTACTCAGCATTCATATTTCAATTTAACTGGTAATGTAAAGCGAGATATACTCGATCATCAACTTGTGCTGCAATCTGACAAGATTGTGCCGGTAGATAAAGTATTGATCCCTACCGGTGAACTGAAAGATGTTACCAACACTCCGTTTGATTTCAGAAATGCAACCGCCATTGGCGCACGCATCAATGATAAAGACCAGCAGATACAACTGGGCGGAGGGTATGATCACTGCTGGGTGCTTTCATCGAAAGACAGTGTGAAGTTCGCGGCAAGTGTTTATGAACCTGTATCAGGCCGCTATATGGAAGTATATACCTCCGAACCGGGTATTCAGTTCTACAGTGGAAACTTCCTGGATGGAAAGCTTACGGGCAAAGGTGGCGTGGTGTACAAGCATCGTTTCGGACTTTGCCTTGAAACAGAACATTTTCCTGATTCACCAAACAAACCGGAGTTTCCGAGTGTGGTGTTAAATCCGGGTGAAACATATTCAACGCAGACTACCTATAAATTCGCGACCAAGTAATTGATTGTGTATAGAATAGAGAAGAAGCTGTTTCTGAGATATACTTTAGAAACAGCTTCTTTTTTTTGACCGTACATTAAAAAATTTGCAAGAAGTGGAATACGGCAAAGAAATATTTTGTCGTTTCAAAAAGAACATTCATTTTTATCGATTGAACGAACGTGTGAAGTTGTGACTTTACCTATTAATTATTTGAAAAACCAAACCGAATCAAACCTGAACCATGCGACAATTACAAGCTGTTGACTACGTAGTCTTCCTGATTTACTTCGTCATCGTGGCCGGCTATGGCTACTGGATTTACCACCGAAAGAAAAAGCAGGCAACCGACTCCAAAGATTTCTTTCTTGCTGAAGGATCGCTCACATGGTGGGCTATCGGTGCATCGCTCATCGCTTCCAACATATCTGCCGAGCAATTCATCGGTATGTCAGGTTCAGGATTCAAGATGGGCCTTGCGATTGCAACCTACGAGTGGATGGCTGCCGCTACACTTATGATCGTGGCAATCTTCTTCATGCCAATCTACCTTAAGAATAAGATTTATACCATGCCGCAGTTCCTGACGCAGCGTTATGGTCCTACTGTAAGTACCATCATGGCAATCTTCTGGTTGCTGCTATATGTAGTGGTGAACCTTACATCTATATTATACCTCGGTGCACTCGCAGTAACAACAGTATCCGGTATACCTTTCTGGACGTGTATGATTGGTCTGGCAGTGTTTGCAATCTTCATCACACTGGGAGGTATGAAAGTGATCGGGTATACCGATGTTATCCAGGTGTTCTTCCTCATACTCGGTGGTCTTGCTACAACATACCTCGCGATGGATCTCGTATCACAGCACTTCAATACAGCCGGTGTAGGAGAGGGCTTCAACCTGATGATGTCGAAAGCTGATGATCACTTCCACATGGTATTCGATAAGAGTAACCCGAATTACCTCGATCTTCCCGGACTCACCATTCTTATTGGTGGTATGTGGATTGTGAACCTGAATTATTGGGGATGTAACCAGTATATCACGCAGCGTGCACTCGGTGCTGATCTTCCTACAGCACGCAATGGTATATTGTTCGCTGCCTTCCTGAAATTGTTGATGCCGATCATCGTGGTGCTTCCCGGTATCGCAGCGTATGTACTATACCAGGATGGTATGTTCCAGCAGGATATGCTTGCCAACGGTGAGCTGAACCCTGACCGTGCTTACCCTGTATTGTTGAACCTGCTCCCGGTAGGATTGAAAGGACTTGCTTTTGCGGCTCTTACCGCTGCTATTGTAGCATCACTTGCCGGTAAAGCAAACAGTATATCTACGATCTTTACACTGGATATCTATAAGAAATTCTTCAACACGAATGCTTCTGAAAAACAACTGGTATATATAGGACGTGTAGCTGTTGTTGTATCGATGGTGATTGCGATCATCATATCGCCATTCCTTGGTATCGATAAAAAAGGTGGTTTCCAATATATACAGGAGTATACCGGCTTCGTGTCGCCAGGTATCTTCGCTATATTTATTTTAGGATTCTTCTGGAAGCGTACCAACTCCGCTGCTGCTATGGCTGCTGCGCTGATCACCTTCCCGTTGTCAATCCTGTTGAAATTCCTGCCGAAGATGACAGACCTGTCTTCTCTCAGCAGCATGGGCTTCTCTGCACTCAACAAAGAGACTGGTTTATATGAAATACCATTCCTTGATCGCATGGGCTTCGTGTTCATTATCTGCGTGCTGGTAATGGTGATATTAACCGTAATGGATCCGAACAGCAAGAAGAATCCGAAAGGCCTCGAAGTAGATGCCAACATGTTCAAGCCTAAAGGAGCATTTGCCGTAGGCGCGTTGATTGTGTTGGGTATACTGGCTATGCTGTATACGATCTTCTGGTAGACGTACCGTTGATCGTTAATCTCCGTTACAGGTTAACCGTTATTCGTTAATCGTGAGACGGATAACCGACAACAATTTAGATAAATGAGAAGGGTCTGATACGCAAGTGTCAGACCTTTTTCTTTGTGCCTCTGTGGTCTTTGCGCTTCTGGATTTGGATTTTTTTTCTTTACCCAAAGCGAAACCCTCCGACCACGTATAACGATTAACGGATAACCTGTAACTAATTTCGTATCTTCACCCTATGAACCGCATCGACCGCCTTACCGCTATACTTATCCATCTTCAAACCAAACGCGTGGTGAAGGCAGAAGAAATGGCGGAGCGGTTTGAGATCAGTCTGCGTACCGTATACCGCGATGTAAAAGCACTCATGGAAGCCGGAGTACCGATCGGTTCAGAAGCCGGTAAAGGATATTTCATCGTAGATGGTTTTCATTTACCCCCGGTAATGTTCACGCAAGAGGAGGCGAGCGCCATGCTGGTAGCATCCAAGCTCGTGGAGCGCATGACCGACAAGTCTATTCAGAAAACTTTTGAGTCGGCACTGATGAAGATCAAGGCAGTGCTGAACGATAACGAGAAGGATCACCTCGAAAATCTGCAGACCTATATACAGGTATATAAATCATCATCCAATGTGCACGATGATTTTCCGGATAACTTCATGACCGATATTCAGAAGGCCATTGTCACTAAACACGCCCTTCGTATCGACTATAAGAGCAACCTGGGAGAAGTAAGTGAGCGCATCATTGAGCCTATCGGATTATTCTACTATAGCTTCGCGTGGCATCTCATTGCGTGGTGTACATTACGCAATGGCTATCG
>DJFR01000177.1:0-6572 GCA_002432545.1 Flammeovirgaceae bacterium UBA5867
AGTTACGAGCTGCGAGCGCAAAAAGCTGCTGGCCGCTGGCTTCTGGTTACTGGAGAATACAGATATACTTTCTCTATTAACGTAATCCGTAACCAACAGAAATAGCTACTAGCAGCGTGAAGCGCTTGATATAAAATAGCTGCGAGCTTTGAGTTACGAGCTGCGAGCGCAAAAAAGCTGCTGGCTGCTGGCTTCTGGTTACTGGAGAATACAGGTATACTCTTCCATTAACGTAGTCCGTAACAAACAGAAAAATATACTAGCAGCCAGAGGCTAGCAGCCAGCAGCTATTTCAAAACCGAATGTCCGCATATACTCCGCTCATGCTCGTGCGGCAGGAAAGTTTTCCTTTCAAGGCATCGGGCTTGAATAACGATTTACCCAGCAGCATGCGTACACACTCCTGTATACCTTCGGTAATCGATGGATGCGGGTGTACACACTCGGCAAGTTCTTCTATACCTTTGTTCATCCAGATCAATAATGCTACAGCCTGTATTGCACTGGATGCATGATTACCGATGATTTTTAGTCCGAGTATCTTCATCTGCTCATCGTTGGTTACGAGCAGTTTGATAAAACCTTGGGTGTTACGTTTCGCGATAGCACGCGGTATACAGCTATAGTCGAGCGTTACTACTTTATAGTCTATATTTTTCTCGCGGGCCTGTGTCTCATTCAGCCCTACTCCTGCTACTTCCGGATTCAGGAACATGATCGTGCTGATATTCTCATATACCAGCTTCCGCTCCGGACTGCCAAAAATCTTTTCAACAGCATAGCGCCCTTCGAGTTCTCCTACATTTACCAGGGATATATCTGCGGTAATATCACCCACGGCATAAATATTAGAGATATTGGTTTGCGTATCGTTGTCTTCAATGCCACGTTTCGAAATGCTGATATCAACCTTATCATCCCACAGGTCTTCGTAGTTCGGAATACGGCCCACAGCAATAAGCGCTTTCTCTACATTGAACACAGACTTGGTCCCGTCATCATATTCCAACTCATACTCTACACGTTCGTGTTTGATCTCCATACGAATGAGACGTGAGTTACGGTGAATGAGTACACCGCTGTTCTCCATATTACGCTCAATTACATGTACTATATCTTCATCTTCAAACGGCAGTATACGGTTGCCCTTATCGATCAGGTGTACCTTTGTTTTTCCAAAGCCCGAAAAGATTGTAGCATATTCACAGCCTATAACCCCCGCTCCCACAATCACCATGCTCTCCGGAAAGTCCTCCATCTTCTCGATACCTTCACTGGTCATTACGATTTTCTCATCAATGGGAAGCTCTGGTAAATACCGTGGTCTGCTTCCCGTAGCAAGTATAATATGATCGGCCCACACTATTTCGCGTGTCCCATCCTCTTGCAGAATCTCGATTTCATTTTGACTCAGTAATTTTGCTTTACCCTGTTTGAAGGATACAAGGTCTGCATACTGCGAGCTCTTCATCAGTTGCAGATGTTCTTCCAGCATACCTTTGCGTTCGTCAATGGCACGCATTACTTCATCCTGTATTTCTTTATAATTAATGGTGGGCACTTGCAGGTTAAAGCGTTTCAGGTTCTTGAGGAACGATGCCGTTTCGCGTGAGAGTTCCCACCAGGTTTTAGATGAGAGAGCACCGTTCACTACACCGGCACCTCCTACCAGGTTCCGCTCAATAAGAAGTGTCCTCTTTCTGAAATCCAACGCGCGCATCGCGGCAGCATAGCCGGAAGGCCCCGCCCCGATAACGACCAGATCATATCTATTCATAATAAAGCAACTAAAGGCAAAATGGTTTGTTTGACACACCAAGGTACAACTTTCACCAGGTTTAAATCAACGAAAAACTAAAAACACCCGGGCGATATTTGTGTTTGACAGATGCCCGCAGCGCAGCCTTCGATCTGTTATGTCTAACCATTGAAGTAACCGTTTATTGTTTAAATTTGGAAGCAAAGCCCTTGATACCATAGCGCATTGGATGAAACCGATCTACTCAGTTGTATTTTCAGGACGCCAGTATACCAGAACGTTGGCGGAAAAAAGGGGCGTTACTATAGCCAATGCCATCGGGCTTAGCCTGGTTGTATGTAGTTTTCTGCTCTTTATATTTTACTATACATGGTATGGCTGGAGTGTTGTTACCGGGGCTATTCCGGCTATCGGGTTACTGGCAGCAAGCACGCTGCTGTTAAACCACTTCGGGTTTATTTATATCAGTCGTATATGGACTTGCCTGCTGATACCGGTAATCATTACTTCACTTTCCATTTACTCCAAAACGCTTTACTATAATTCGCCTGAAGAGCTCGACTATTTTACATTTCGCTTTATTATACTGGGCAGTTGTTCTTTTCCCTGGGTATTGTTTTCGCTGCATGAAAAAAAATCACTGCTGCTTTGCTCACTTGCCGGTATGGTAATTTTACTCGCGTACGATCCGCTTCATCAGTGGTTCGGTGTCGGCTACTCACAAGATCGTCTCAAGGCATCAACGTATTACTTTGCCAACGTTGTGATCTTTATATCATACTGCTTACTGATAAGTGCGTTGGCTTTTTTGAAGTGGACATCCGAACGACATGAAGCCAAGAACATGGAGTTGATCGATGAGCTGCATGATACAAATGAAATTCTAACAGAGAAAAATGCCGAGATCGAAGCGCAGACTTCCGAACTGCAGGCACAAAGTGATGTACTGGAAGCAAACCAGAAACAATTGCTGGAGGCTTACCGGATGATTGAAGAACAAAAGAACCGGCTGCTCACACAAAATCAATCGCTGACATCGGAGTTACTGGAGAAGAATAAAGATCTGACCGAAACAAACTCGGAGCTGATCAAGCATAACAATGAATTGAGACAGTTCTCCTATACCGTATCGCATAACCTGCGCGGACCTGTAGCCAGTTTACTCGGCCTAACCGACCTGCTGGAACCAACAGCGCTTGCCAAAGATGACGCGGAGATACTCGATCACATTCGCACATCTACCGAGCGGCTCGATATGATCATTAAAGATCTTACCAAGATCATCGATATCCGTCATGATATTTTCAAGATCCGGCAGAAGATCAGCATGGAAGATGAGATTGATGAGACATTCGCGATTTTGCGCAAGGACAGTCAACAACCCGATGTAACCCTGATCAAAAACATTCACCATCGCTATATATACTCCGTTAAGCCGATGGTGCATAGTATACTTTACAATCTTCTGAACAATGCACTAAAGTACCGGTCGCCCGAGCGGAATTCTGTTATTGAAATAACATCATCAGAAGACAGCACCTTCTATATACTCGAGGTACAAGACAACGGACTGGGTATTGATCTGAATCGCAATCGAGACAATCTCTTTAAACTTTATAAACGTTTTCACTTTCACACCGAAGGGAAAGGTCTTGGACTATACCTGGTAAAATTACAGGTGGAAGCGCTGGGCGGATATATTACGGTGGATAGTGAGATAAACCGCTACACCAAATTTACAGTATACCTGAAGAAGCCGGAAGATATACAACGCCAGGTATTGCTGAAGGAACGCTATGCCGAGATTTTTTATGATGCACAGCTTAACGCCACCGGTATCATCTGGCATAATTCGGTTACTGGTGAACAATATCGGAATGCTTTTTCAAAAACGCTTGACTTCGTAAAAGTATATAACACCCCGAACTTTATTACCGACCTGACACACCAGGGCCATATTAACGAAGAGGATCAGCAATGGATGTTTCGCGAGATTGTGCCGGAATCTGCGCGTCACGGTTTAACCCGTATCGCTGCTATACATCCCAATGCTGATAGTTATATTTACAACTATATTCAAAATATAGGCGGTGCCACCGCACCCTTTGGCATTACACAACGTAACTTTGCATCGATGCAGGAAGCTGTCGAGTGGATTGAATCGGAGAATGAGAAAATAGCTTTGAAAATAAGAACGGATGGAAAAGTTAATTGAGCTTGATAAAAGGTTGTTCGTGTACCTCAATGGTCATCATGCTGAATGGCTTGACCAGGTTATGCTTTTTCTTACCCAGACTATTGCATGGATACCGCTCTATGCCGTGCTGCTATATTTACTTTTCAGGGAGTATAAGAAGGAAGTGTGGATAGCATTGATCGCCATTGTACTGACTATTGTTATTGCCGACCAGACTACGAGTGGTTTGATGAAGCCTTACTTTGAACGACTTCGCCCTTCGCATGAGCCAAGTCTCGAAGGCTTGGTTCACCTCGCCCGAAAAGCAAGTGGCGAACTCTACAAAGGTGGTCGGTTTGGATTTGCTTCCAGTCATGCAGCCAATACATTTGGCATCGCTACATTATTTTTTCTGCTGCTTCGTAAAACAAGAAAACGCATCGGTCTCCTTTTCCTTTGGGCTATACTGGTAACTTATACGCGTATATACCTCGGTGTACATTACCCGGGCGATGTTCTTGTTGGCGCTTTTGTCGGCATTGCCGCGGGCATGATAAGCTATACTTTTCATCAATGGTTGCAAGACCAATACCGCAGGCGACAACTCCGCTCTTCGTGATTACTTTGCTATACCCAGCAGGCGCTTCACATATTTACCAATAATATCAAATTCCAGGTTTACCACATCACCTGCTTTCAACTGGTGGAAACTGGTATGCTCGTAAGTATAGGGAATGATGGCGATGGTAAAACTATTAGCGGTAGAATTGAAGCACGTAAGACTTACACCGTTCACCGCGACAGATCCTTTTTCAACAGTAACATTTCCGAGCGCGGCATCATACTCAAAATGAAAGAGCCAGCTCCCTCCTACTTCCTCAATTGATTTAACAACTCCGGTCTGATCAACGTGGCCCTGCACGATATGTCCATCGAACCTGCCGTTGTTCAGCATGCAACGCTCCAGGTTTACTTTACTTCCTTCCTTCAGATTCGACAAGTTGGTTTTCTGCAACGTCTCCTGTACAGCCGTTACCCAATACGCATCATCTTCCAGCGATACTACAGTAAGACAAACACCGTTGTGCGAAACACTCTGATCAACTTTCAGCTCGCGTGTTAACGCACTTTTAAATTTGAAATGACGGTTCGTGCCCTCATTGCGAATGGCTGTAACCTCGGCTACGGTTTCAATGATTCCTGTAAACATGCGGCAAAAATAGCTAAAAACGGCTTACTAAAAATATTTTGGTTTATAACATAAACCCGTTTATAATTATGTCGTATAATTGTATAACAACCAGCACACACCATCGCTATACTTTAATCTTCAACCTCTATAAACATGAAAGACTCCGAAAATCTCAGTGCCCAGCAAAGCCTCGACATTATTACGAGCATGATCGATCAGGCAAAAGGAAATGTTCAGCGCAACAGTTTCTATTTTCTGCTTTGGGGCTGGGTAGTGGTGCTTGCCAACCTCGGCATGTTTACACTATCGATGCTGCACTATAAACATCCTTATATAGTATGGACTATTACTATACCGGCATGGCTCTATACTTTATACCACAGTTTTAAAAGCAGCACCGATAAAACAGCTACATCGCACTTCGATCGCATCAGTGCCGCACTGTGGATCTGTTATGCCATCTGTATATTTACACTGGTCGTGTTCGGGTATAAAATAAATTATCAGTTAGGTCCCGTTATACTTATTGTGAGTGTACTTCCCACGTTTATCTCCGGCATGATACTCCGCTTCAAGCCGTTGATGATCGGAGGAATTTTCTTCTGGATCTTCGGCATCATCGGTTTCCTGTTACCAACCTATATGCAATCTCTTGCCGGTGCTGTTGCTATACTTTGCGGCTACCTGATACCCGGCTATATGTTGAAGAACAAGCGCGAAGAATAATGTTCAACGATCTCGATCCTTTACTTCACTCGCAGCTTCGGCTGGCAGTTATGTCTTTGCTCATCAGTGTTGAATCAGCAGAGTTCACATTTCTGAAAGAGAAAACAAAAAGCACAGCCGGCAACCTGAGTGTACAACTCGATAAACTTTCGGAAGCAGGCTATATACGTGTAGAAAAATCATTTCGCGGCAAAAAGCCTTTAACTACCTGCAGCATTACCAAAAAAGGCATCAAGGCTTTTGAAGACTACGTCAATAATCTGAAACAATATATTAACAAATAAACCGTACCTATATATGAAAAACCTTCTTATCGTTTTACTCGCAGCCCTGTTATATACTATAGCCAGTGGCACTGCATTCGCACAGGAAATGGGCGACAAAGAAAAGATGAAAATATTCGCCAACTGGATAGGTCGCTGGCAAGGCGAAGGTTCCATGCAAATGGGTCCTGGTGAACCACGCAAATCAAAAGTAGACGAACGTATTGAAAGCAGACTTGACGGCATGGTGTTGCTGGTGGAAGGTATTGGTAAAGCACAGGACGCTTCCAAACAGGAAACGATCGTACACCACGCGCTGGCGATACTTTCGTATGATAAAAATACCGAGCAGTATAAATTCCGCTCGTATCTGAAAGATGGCCGCAGTACCGATGCCTGGATAAAACCTACCGGAGAAAATTCATTTCAATGGGGATTTGATATACCCGGACGTGG
>DJFR01000177.1:6625-7837 GCA_002432545.1 Flammeovirgaceae bacterium UBA5867
ATGAAAGCAGCAACCGAGCGAAAGATCATCCGGTGGTTTCATATACTCGCCAGTATACCCATCATCGGTTTTGTATACGGACCTGTGTCCACTATACCCGAAGCTGTTACCATGGTACGCTGGGTGATCTTTCCGCTCGTGATACTGTCGGGCTTCTGGATGTGGAAAGGATACGTGGTGAAGAGGTGGTTCCGTTAACATTTCGCGAACTCTTGGGTGATCGTTTTCTGATGCGTATCTTTCATTATGGAATTCGGACGTATAACATCAGAAGAGCTTGAGAAAGTGGATTTTACACTTCCTCCGGATCGCGAAGAAACAACCCGACTGTTAACATCAGCTAAATCTGCCAAGCCTGAAATTTTTGTAGGCTGCGCCAAGTGGGGGCGTAAAGACTGGGTTGGAAAGATATACCCCAAGGGCACGAAGGAAGGAGAATTTCTGAATCACTACGCCCGGCATTTCAACTGCATTGAATTGAACGCCACTTTTTATCGCATGCCTACCGTTGAACAAACACAAGGGTGGCGAAGTAAAGTTGGCAGCGATTTTAAATTCTGTCCAAAGTTTACCGATTCGATCACACACATCAAGCGGTTAAAAGATGTAAAGGAAGCAACGGATCGTTTTCTGGAAGGTATATCTGGTTTTAAAGAAAACCTCGGCCCTATATTTCTCATGCCACACCCTGGCATGGCTCCCAAAACACAAGATACCATCGAGGCATTTATACAGTCATTACCAAAAGATATAAAGCTCTTTGTCGAGTTCAGACATCCTGAGTGGTTCGCCAATGAAAATGCATTTCAATCTGCGTTCAACATGTTGGAAAACAATAAAGCCGGAGCTGTGATTACCGATGCATCCGGTCGCAGGGATTGCGTACACATGCGCCTCACCACACCGGAAGCCTTTATACGCTTTGTCGGCAACGGCTTACACCCCAGTGACTACACACGCGTTGACGACTGGGTACAACGCATTAAACAATGGATGACACAAGGTATAGAACGCGTATACTTCTTTATGCACCAGCACGAAGAATTACACTCACCCGAACTAAGCAAATACCTCATCGAACAACTCAACAAACACTGCGGACTTTCTATACCCATACCTAAATTTGTAGAACAGGACATGGAACTCTTTGGCACCGCACCACCTCCGAAAAAACGCGCTCCGCGGAAGAAGGCTTCGTAGGATTAGTGTGGG